>NZ_JBFSVE010000004.1:0-123700 GCF_041467715.1 Vibrio sp. 10N.247.311.14 | reverse complement strand
CTTGTACGGTGGTGTGAGAGGACGGAGGCCGTGAGGCCTCCTCCTACTCGATTAGTCTGGATTAGTCTAAACTGGACTGAATGTTCTGTGTGGAGCCTAAACCGGAGCACCACTATGGAATTTGAAGTCGCTGTCTTCTGAAGTGATAAGATCAGCTTCTACTTGAGCAAAATGCGAAATACGCTCTGAAATATCTTTCCCTGCGATCTGTTCTGCTAGCTCAAGGTAATCTTGGTAGTGGCGAGCTTCTGAACGAAGTAGAGACACGTAAAACTTCTTCATGTCTTCTTCCAAGAAAGGAGCCAATTTAGCGAAGCGCTCACAAGAGCGAGCTTCAATAAACGCACCGATGATAAGCTTATCAACCAGAGCATCAGGCTCGTAAGTCTTAACTTGTTTGATCAAGCCCTTAGCGTAACGACCCGCCTCGATTGGCTGGTAAGTCACGCCTTTCTTCTCCATCAACTCCATGACTTGGTAGAAGTGATGCAGCTCTTCTTTGATCAGTAAAACCATCTTATCGATTAGGTCAGCACCGTAATTACAGCCTTCTTTCGCTGTGATTTGCTTGGATACGTTGCTTTTACCACGCAGAGACTCTAAGTCTCCGATACGACGGTAAGCAAATTGCTCGTATGGCAAAATCCATTCATTCAGTTGCTTCGCGCTTTCTTTATCGACGGCGTACTTGCGAATAAGGAATAAAGCACTCTGTGCCGCCTTAAGTTCACACAGCATGTGATCGCGTAGAATGATGTGAAGATTTTCTGGCTTTTTGGCTTCATCTATCCATGAATCTGGCGTTTCGGCTTTAAGAAAAGAGTGGATTGGAGCGAGTAATTCTTGATACATGGTCAGGGAAAGTTTGTTGATAATGCGGGGATTTTATCACAGCTCAAGAGATCTCCCTATACAGAGAAAGGAAATTCAACAGCTACAAAAAAGGCCGCCTATTTAATGTAAATAAGGCGGCCTTTAAGTGTTGAGTTAGACTGTTACCATTTCTTCTTCTGACCGAAGAGGGCATCCATATCGTCTTCTCGTTCTTTAGATTCCATCTGCTGCAAATCTTGAGCGTTTTTGTCTTGGCGTTTCTGGTCAAGCTCGTTAAGCATCTGTTGAAGCTTTTCTTTGGCTTGATTAGAGTACGAGTCGTTCTTAGTCGCCAAAGCATCAATACCTTTGCGTAATAGCTGAATCGCTGTTCCCGGTTGTCCGCGAGAAATCGAATCGTTTGCACGTTTGATAACATTTTCAATGTTAATACGGATTTGAATTGTTTCTAGGCGAGCATTTTCAACCACATAAGCTTGAGTCTCGAAACGGCCTTTATTGTGCTCGTTGCGCACCGTATCACGCAGGCGTTTAACTAACTTAAGCATCATGATCGCTTGCTTGTCACTACTTGGTACGCGGAAAGCGGTACTCTCGCCACCTTTGTAGTTCTCTTTTAGCTGAGTGATTTGTTGTTTTACGCTTTCAATGCGTTGGGCAAGCTGCTTATTTTTTGGATCGAGTTGATACATGTTTTCTAATGCATCAAGAATTCGATTGTTTAAGCATACAAGAAGATCTTGGCTAAACGGCATGTGATGAGCGTTGCCAATCAGTTCTTCTGTACCGTCAATAATGGTTAGATAACGAGAAGCTTCCTGTTTCTTCGCTGTTTCTACCTTAACTTTATATTGAAGCATGATGTTGTAGCCTAAAACTAACACCAAAAGAACGGCTACTAAGACGATTATTAAACCAATATTCATATATTTGAGTCTGCTTATTATTTTCTGTAGCTAACTGGAGAGGATACACGATTCCATTGTGTATCGGCACTCGTAAATTGCAATTTCTGATTATCTCTTGTTGAGCGAAATCGGCAATCAAAACTTACCAACTAATGTATGAGAATGAGGGTTGGGTTGCAAAGCGTTAGTGATGTTTTTGTTTGTTAAGCTAGAAAAACTCAATTTTCCTGTCATTTTTGTGTTCGAAGCGTTATAACTATTAATTATATTACACGCGACTATAACGCTCTCTTTGCAAATAAGTTAGCACAGAAATGAGTAAAGGATTACGAGGTTAGATATGAAGTTACAGCAACTGAAGTACATTGTTGAGGTTGTAAACCATAACCTAAATGTTTCAGCTACAGCAGAGAGTTTGTACACATCTCAGCCTGGCATTAGTAAGCAAGTTAGATTACTTGAAGACGAACTAGGTATTCAGATTTTTGAGCGTAGCGGCAAGCATCTAACGCAGGTTACCCAAGCGGGTGAGGATATCATTCGTATCTCTCAAGAGATTTTGGCACGCGTTGAAAGTATTAAAGCGGTAGCGGGTGAGCACACTCATCCAGAGATGGGTACATTGAATATTTCAACGACTCATACTCAAGCTCGTTATGCACTGCCTGATGTGATTAAAGGTTTCACGGCGCGTTACCCTAAAGTATCGCTTCACATGCACCAAGGTACGCCAAGCCAAATGTCAGAAGCCGTCGCTAAAGGTACAGCGAATTTTGCGATTGCAACGGAAGCGCTACACCTTTACCAAGATGCGATTATGCTGCCTTGTTACCACTGGAACCGTTCGATCGTCGTGACCAAAGATCATCCCCTGGCACAGAAGCGTAATATCACGATCGAAGATCTTGCGGCTTACTCTCTCGTGACTTATGTATTTGGTTTCACTGGCCGTTCTGAGCTTGATACCGCGTTTAACAAAGTAGGTTTAACACCGCGTGTTGTGTTTACTGCGACCGATGCAGACGTAATCAAAACCTACGTTCGTATGGGCATTGGTGTTGGTGTAATTGCAAGTATGGCTATTGACCACGAGCAAGATACTGATTTGGTTGCGATTGATGCGAGCCATCTATTTGGTGCGAGCACAACCAGCATTGGTTTTAGAAAAGGCACCTTCTTGCGTTCTTACATGTTTGATTTCATGGAGCGTTTTGCACCGCACTTAACTCGCCCTGTGGTTGAGCAAGCTATTTCTTTGAAATCGAACGAAGAGATCGAAGAGATGTTTAAAGATATCGAACTGCCAGTTCGTTAATCTCATCGTGTAAATTTTGATTCTTATTCGGCCTGTATTTGCAGGCCGTTTTTCTTTTGGGCTTTTAGTTTTCGTTTTCTTTATCGGGCCTTTCCATTTCGACCTCTTACCCCTACAATCCACGCATCATAGGGGGAAGCATGCATTCACGATTTAAAATACTCGATTCATTTTTGCTAGAGCACCAGATTTACTGGCGTTCAGAGCCTTTTCACCTATGCCAAACTCAACAGCAGCCGTGGAAAGAGGTCAATCGTCCACTCGTTGATTGGTTAGAAAGCTTAGATAATGAAAGCATTCAAACCTTAAAAGAGCAGCCTCAGCTTTTGATTGAGGAACTGACTCGTTTCCTACCTGAATTAGAAACTGCTACCCAAAACATCCAGTTCGATAACACTGCTTTGGTTGGTTTAGACCTCCCACGTGGTACTGCTGATGGTATTCCTGGCCGAAAGCTACATCAAATTGTCGCAATGGGCGAGGCTGCATTATGCCATCACCATGGCAAAGAGTGGCTCGAGTGGTGTTCTGGTAAAGGCTTTCTTGGTCGAATCCTATCTCAGCAATCGGATCAAAAAGTCACTAGCTTTGAATGGCAGCAATCGTTATGCGAAAGCGGACAAAAGATTGCGGATGACCAGAAGTTAGCGATGGATTTTGTTCAAGGAGATGCGTTTTCAGACAAGGCCGATGACGTGTTTAATTCGTACCAACATGCCGTGGCCCTTCATGCTTGTGGTGATCTTCATGTTGAGCTAGTTAAAAAGTCAGTGTCACATGGGCTACCAGCGGTCACTATTTCTCCTTGTTGTTATCATCTTATTCGAGACGAAAACTATCAAGCGATGTCTTCTATCGCGAAAAGCTCAGCATTAACGTTAAGTAAGAGCGACTTGAGAATCCCGCTTCAAGAAACCGTTACTGGTGGTGAAAGAGTAAAAAGACATCGTCAACTAGAGATGAGCTATCGTCTAGGCTTCAGCCAGTTGCTTAAGGCTGAACTTAACATTGACGAATACATTCCTGTACCGAGCATCAAAAAATCAGAGTTAGCTGAGGGTTTTGAATCTTTCTGCCGTTGGGCATCTGAAGTGAAAGAGCTATCGCTGGGCTCAGATATTGATTTTGACTCTTATTTGATTCAAGGCGAAGCGCTTTTCTGGGAAATGGAAAAGCTGAGTTTGGTTCAACAAGTCTTTAGACGACCATTAGAGATATGGCTGGCTTTAGATCGCGCTATCTATCTGCAAGAGCAAGGTTATGAAGCTACGATTGAAGAGTTCTGTGAACGCAGTATTACGCCAAGAAATCTATTGATTCATGGGGTTAAAATCGAGCGCTAGTGGTAAACCGTACTGTTACGTGTTTTTACGAACTAAATCCATTAATGCAAAAAAGCCAGCGCGACATAATGTCGTACTGGCTTTTTGTTTAATGTGTATGAGTTAACTGAACGCTTCAACGAGAAGATTATTGCGTTCAGTTAGTCATTACATCATTAGTTAAACATTGCGATTGCTTCTGCTGGGTCTACGTATTCAAGGTCAAAGCTTTCTGCAACTTCTTTACAAGTTACTTTACCGTGAATAACGTTTAGACCTTCTAGGAAGCCTTCATCAGATAGAAGTGCTTCGCGGTAGCCTTTGTTCGCTAGCTTAACAATGTAAGGAAGTGTTGCATTGTTTAGTGCGTAAGTTGAAGTACGAGCAACAGCACCAGGCATGTTTGCAACACAGTAGTGAACTACGTCATCAACAATGTAAGTTGGGTCTGCGTGAGTGGTTGCGTGAGAAGTCTCGAAACAACCGCCTTGGTCGATTGCAACATCAACAACTGCTGAACCTGGCTTCATCTTAGCGATGTGCTCTTTTGTAACCAATTTTGGAGCTGCTGCGCCAGGAATTAGTACTGCACCAATTACTAGGTCTGCTTCTAGAACATGCTTCTCAATGGCGTCTTCAGTAGAATAAACCACTTTTGCGCGACCTTGGAATTCTTCATCAAGTCGACGCAGTGTATCTACGTTACGGTCAAGAATTGTAACATCAGCGCGAAGGCCTACAGCCATACGTGCTGCGTTAGCACCTACAACACCGCCACCAACAACAACAACTTTTGCTGGTTCAACACCTGGAACGCCACCAAGAAGAAGACCACAACCACCGTTAGATTTCTCTAATGTTTGTGCACCTGCTTGAATAGACATACGACCAGCTACTTCAGACATTGGTGCTAATAGTGGCAAGCGACCCATATTATCTGTTACAGTCTCATAGGCTACGCAGACAGCTTTGCTCTTGATAAGCTCTTCAGTTTGTGGAAAATCTGGTGCAAGGTGTAAATAGGTAAATAATATTTGCCCTTCGCGAAGCATAGCTCGCTCGACAGCTTGAGGTTCTTTAACCTTTACAATCATCTCTGCTTTCGCGAAAACGTCAGCAGCAGTAGGAAGAATGGATGCGCCTACAGCGATGTAATCATCGTCTGAAAAACCGATACCAGTACCGGCATTGGTTTCTACAAAAACTTGGTGGCCGTGTGAGATTAGTTCTCTCACGCTAGCTGGGGTCATACCAACGCGGTATTCGTGGTTCTTGATTTCCTTAGGTACGCCAATGATCATCCTGACTCCTCATTTTATTTTGGTTGTTTTATCTATATGTAGGGTAATTCTGTCGAATTAATATCTAGTATAGATAGGTTTAGATAAAATTTGATACTGAATATTAAAAAGTTGTAGTATATTTTTTTGCAAGGAAGTAATAAGGTGGAATAAAAAATGGCAGACAATTATAAGAAGCCGTCCAAGGAACTAGATCGTATTGACCGCAACATTCTTAATGAGTTGCAAAAAGACGGTCGTATCTCAAACGTTGAACTCTCAAAACGAGTAGGACTTTCTCCAACTCCATGTCTTGAACGTGTTCGTCGTTTAGAACGTCAAGGTTACATTACTGGGTACACAGCGTTGCTGAACCCACAGTACCTTGATGCTTCACTTTTAGTGTTTGTTGAAATTACGTTGAACCGTGGTGCGCCAGATGTGTTCGAACAATTCAACACCGCTGTGCAGAAACTGGATGACATCCAAGAGTGTCATTTAGTGTCGGGTGATTTTGACTATCTTCTAAAAACACGTGTATCTGATATGGGTGCTTACCGTAAGCTACTGGGTGATACGTTACTTCGTCTACCGGGCGTAAACGACACTCGAACTTACGTAGTAATGGAAGAAGTGAAACAAACCAATCAACTTGTGATTAAAACTCGTTAGTCACAATTGGTGAAATGAAAGAAAGCGGACATTTGTTCCGCTTTCTTGCTTTCTGGAATTGGGTTTTTCTGTTTGATATGGTTAAATCAACAGTAGTTTCATTGAAACGAGCGGCTTTGGCCGCTCGAGATGTTTTTATCCCGTTTAATTATTAAGTTGGTTTATGTTCAAGCAGAGCAGTAATAAAGTAGAAACAATCATTAAAACGAGTGAAGAGCCTCAGTCTCCTCGTTTGAGTGGTTCTCAACGTCTCAAAGAGTGCAGTCTGATTCTCGGTGTTCTCTTCTCTATTCTACTTGCCGTTGCGTTATTAACTTTTAGTCCTGCAGACCCATCATGGTCGCAAACGGCGTGGGGTGGTGACATTCAAAATGCGGGTGGCTACCTAGGTGCTTGGTTGGCGGATACGCTTTTCTTCGTATTTGGCTCTTTGGCTTACCCTCTGCCTATCTTAGTGACGGTTGCTGCGTGGGTTTTATTCCGCAAACGTAATGAAGACGAGCAGATCGACTTCATGCTGTGGGGCACTCGCTTACTTGGCCTGACTATCCTAATTCTTACGAGTTGTGGTTTAGCGGATATCAACTTTGACGACATCTGGTACTTTTCATCCGGTGGCGTGGTAGGTGACGTTTTAACAAGCCTTGCACTTCCAACGTTGAATGTTCTTGGTAGTACGCTGGTTCTTCTTTTCTTATGGGGTGCTGGTTTCACTCTATTAACCGGTATCTCTTGGCTAAGCATTGTGGAATGGTTGGGTGAATGTGCCATCAAATTTTTCACGTCTACTGTTAATAAGGCTCGTGGCCAAGACCAAGAGCTGCTTGAGCCTCAATTAAGAGAATCAGCAGACCGCGATTTAATCGAAGAACGTCATCAGCAGCATCAAGCGCCAACTTACCGCGATGTTCCTGCTATAGAAGGCAACAAAGAATCAACAGAGCATGATCCGCTAGATCCTGCGATGAGTTTTTCTGCGACCAATGAGTCGGCAGACGTGGCGACAAATGCGCGAGACAATGCTGCATCGCCGAAGCGTCATTACAATATTCATATGCCTGTCGATGCTCCTGCGAAACAAGAAGCTCCTGTTCATGAAGAACCTCAGGTTCAGCCTCAAGCGGTAATTGAGTCAGAGCAACCGATCCCTGCAGCAGCTGTTTACCAAGCGCCAGAAGAACCGCTAGAAGAAGGTATTGAGCGCTCTAAACAGTTGAATGCAACGATAGAGCAGCTAGAAAATGCGGCCATGTATGAAGATGACCTAGCAGAACAAGATCAGGTTGACGCGCATGATTCTCAGGTTGCTTACCAACAATACATGCAGAACGAACAACCAGAAGTTGGCCCTGCTCATGCTGACCTTAGAAGTGCTGAACCAGAATTAGATAGCTCACCACAAGTAAATGGCGAATTTGGTTCTGAAGATGTTCAACCTGAATCTTTATACGCTTCACCTATGGGCGAGCCAGAAGCAACCGTGGAAGACGATTTCTCTGCACAACCTTCACCGTTTGATGTTACGGAAGAGCAAAGCTACCAACAGGGCTCAGAGCTTGAATCAGAACAGGCTGAAGCTGAATTAGCTGACGCAGCATTAATCGAAGAACAGTTTGAACCTTTCCCTTACCAAGAAGAACATTCAGAACCTGAACAGCCAACAGCACAAAACCTAGAGCCAACTGTTGATCTTCCTTGGGAAGAAGTAACGGAAGAAGAACCTGCGCATCAAGATCAAGATGTCGCCGCATTCCAAAGCATTGTTTCTGAAGCCCAAGCGAATATGGCAGCGGCGCAGAATCCGTTCTTGGTTCAACAAGATGTTAATTTACCTAAGCCTGCTGAGCCATTACCCACGCTTGAATTGTTATTCCACCCTGAAAAGCGTGAAACCTTTATTGACCGTGATGCGCTAGAGGCAATTGCTCGTCTTGTTGAATCTAAGCTAGCGGACTACAAGATCAAAGCAGACGTTGTCGACATTTTCCCAGGTCCAGTAATCACTCGATTCGAACTTGATCTGGCTCCAGGTGTGAAAGTAAGCCGTATTTCTGGCCTTTCTATGGACTTAGCGCGTTCGCTCTCTGCATTGGCAGTACGTGTCGTAGAAGTGATTCCGGGTAAACCTTATGTTGGCTTAGAACTGCCGAATATGAGTCGCCAAACGGTATTCTTCTCAGACGTGGTTGCTAGCCCTCAGTTCCAAGAAGCGAAATCGCCAACGACAGTGGTTCTAGGACAAGACATCGCTGGTGAAGCCGTTATTGCTGATCTATCGAAAATGCCTCACGT
Organism: Vibrio sp. 10N.247.311.14; assembly: GCF_041467715.1. Lineage (NCBI taxonomy): Bacteria > Pseudomonadati > Pseudomonadota > Gammaproteobacteria > Vibrionales > Vibrionaceae > Vibrio > Vibrio sp. 10N.247.311.14. Next base: position 115,077 of record NZ_JBFSVE010000004.1, on the reverse strand, counting down.
TCTGGTTGCAGGTACAACCGGTTCTGGTAAGTCGGTAGGTGTGAACGTAATGATTCTGAGTATGCTTTACAAAGCATCACCGGAAGATGTTCGCTTCATCATGATCGACCCGAAAATGCTTGAGCTATCGGTTTATGAGGGTATTCCTCATCTATTGTCTGAAGTGGTAACCGACATGAAAGATGCGTCGAACGCCCTTCGTTGGTGTGTTGGCGAGATGGAACGACGTTATAAGCTGATGTCAGCATTAGGCGTTCGTAACATTAAAGGTTACAACGATAAGCTTAAGATGGCAGCGGAAGCGGGTCACCCAATTCACGATCCACTGTGGAAGCCGGGCGACAGCATGGACCCAGAAGCGCCATTGCTTGAGAAACTGCCTTACATTGTGGTTATCGTTGATGAATTTGCCGACCTAATCATGGTGGTTGGTAAGAAGGTTGAAGAACTGATTGCACGTTTGGCACAAAAAGCACGTGCGGCGGGTGTTCACTTGATCCTAGCGACGCAACGTCCATCAGTGGATGTTATTACTGGTCTTATTAAAGCGAACATTCCAACCCGTGTGGCCTTTACGGTATCAACTAAAACGGATTCACGAACTATCCTTGACCAAGGTGGTGCGGAATCACTATTGGGCATGGGTGATATGCTTTACTTGCCTCCTGGTTCTAGCCATACAACTCGTGTTCACGGTGCCTTTGCATCTGATGACGATGTACACGCAGTCGTGAATAACTGGAAAGCGCGTGGTAAGCCAAACTATATTGATGAAATCACCAACGGCGAACAAACCCCAGAAACCTTGCTTCCGGGTGAGAAGATGGAAGGTGATGAAGAGGTCGACCCTCTGTTTGATCAAGTGGTAGAGCACGTTGTTCATTCACGTCGTGGCTCAGTTTCAGGCGTACAGCGTCGATTCAAGATTGGCTACAACCGTGCTGCACGTATTGTCGAGCAACTTGAAGCTCAAGGTATCGTAAGTGCTCCAGGTCATAACGGTAACCGAGAAGTCTTAGCACCAGCGCCACCAAAAGATTAGTTCCGGTAGGAACTCATAACTATTCAGTCGGTCAAATCGAAAATATGACCGACTTATGTTCTAACAGGATTATTGATGAAAAAAGTATTCGCACTTTTATTTATGAGCTTCTCAGTGTTTGCTTCTCCGAAAGAAGAGTTGAGTAGCCGCTTGGCATTAAACGCAGGCTTCAGCGCTGACTTTAAACAAGTCGTGACCAGCCCTGATGGTGATGTTGTTATGGAAGGTGAGGGCACGGTAGAGATTGCACGCCCAAGCCTGTTCCGCTGGGAGACCACGTTCCCTGATGAAAACTTGTTGGTATCTGATGGCCAAAGCTTGTGGTACTACAGCCCGTTCATTGAGCAAGTGAGCATTTATTGGCAAGAGCAAGCGACATCACAGACACCTTTTGTCCTGCTTACACGTAACCAAGAAAGTGATTGGGATAACTATAATGTGGCGCAAACGGGTAACCAATTCACGCTAACGCCAACTGCTGTCGATTCTAATCAGGGCGACTTCCAGATTAATATCACCGAAAAGGGCATTGTTCAGGGCTTTAATGTGATTGAACAAGACGGTCAAAAAGGTGAGTTTACCTTTAGCAATGTTGATTTGGGTAAACCTGCAGCAGACCGCTTTACTTTTGTGGCACCGGAAGGTGTCGAGGTCGACGACCAAAGAAACTGATCTAAACAAGCAGATCGTTTGGTAGTACGTCGATAGGCATTAATGCCATCAACGAATCAAGAGATTGCAATTGAGTAATTACAGCTTAGATTTTGCGGGGGACGAAGATTTTCGTCCCCTTGCTGCTCGTATGAGACCGGAAACTGTCGAACAGTACATCGGTCAGCAGCATATATTAGGCCCAGGTAAACCACTTCGCAGAGCGTTGGAAGCGGGCCATATCCACTCGATGATTTTGTGGGGGCCTCCGGGCACCGGTAAAACGACGTTAGCCGAAGTTGCAGCAAACTATGCGAATGCTGAAGTGGAACGCGTATCGGCGGTAACCTCGGGCGTAAAAGACATTCGTATTGCAATTGAAAAAGCGCGCGAGAACAAGCAAGCAGGGCGCAGGACCATCCTGTTTGTGGACGAAGTCCATCGCTTTAACAAAAGTCAGCAAGATGCTTTTCTGCCTCATATCGAAGATGGCACCGTGACCTTTATTGGTGCGACGACAGAAAACCCATCTTTTGAACTGAACAACGCTTTGTTGTCACGTGCGCGTGTCTACAAACTGACGTCCCTGAACACAGATGATATTTCTCTTGTCATTCGCCAAGCGATTGAAGATAAGCAACGTGGGTTAGGTGATGTGCCTGTTGATTTTGCTGATAATGTTTTAGATCGCCTTGCAGAACTGGTTAACGGCGACGCGCGTATGTCGCTTAACTACCTTGAACTGCTGTATGACATGGCAGAAGACAACGATAAAGGCGAGAAAGCGATAACCTTGCAGTTGTTGGCTGAAGTGGCTGGTGAGAAAGTCGCTCGTTTCGATAACAAGGGTGATATTTGGTACGACCTAATCTCCGCGGTTCATAAGTCAATTCGTGGCTCAAACCCTGATGCGGCCTTGTACTGGTCAGCACGAATGATTGCTGCGGGTTGTGATCCTTTGTATATCGTTAGACGCTTGCTGGCGATTGCTTCTGAAGATATCGGTAACGCTGATCCTCGCGCCATGCAGGTAGCGATGTCGGCTTGGGATTGCTTCACGCGCATTGGCCCTGCTGAAGGGGAGCGTGCGATTGCTCAGGCGGTTGTTTATCTCGCATGTGCACCAAAGAGTAACGCCGTTTACACCGCGTGGAAGCAAGCGTTAACAGATGCTCACAATCTTCCTGAATATGAAGTGCCGCATCATTTGCGAAATGCACCGACAACTTTGATGAAGGACATGGGCTACGGGCAAGAATACCGTTATGCTCATGACGAACCAGGAGCCTACGCCGCTGGTGAAAAGTATCTGCCTCCTGAAATGGGAGAGAAGCAATACTATTTCCCAACAAAACGAGGCTTAGAGACCAAAATTGGCGAGAAGCTAGATTATCTGGCGGATTTGGACGCAAAAAGCCCACAAAAACGCTATGAAAAGTAGTCTTTTTTGGATATCGTTACCTAGTCATAAAATTTCAATTAAATCGTTATAAATTGGTCGAAATAACACCAGTTTTAGGGGTTTAGCAGTGATTCAGTAGCAAGCTACTGAATATTCAAATAACTAAAGCATAGGATTAGCAATGCTGGATTCTAAATTACTTCGAGCTGAGCTGGATGAAACAGCGGCAAAATTAGCACGTCGAGGCTTCACCCTTGATGTAGAGACAATTCGTGAACTTGAAGAAAAACGTAAGTCCCTTCAGATGAAAACTGAAGAGCTACAAGCGTTACGTAACTCTCGATCGAAGTCCATTGGTCAAGCGAAAGCAAAAGGCGACCATGAAGAAGCTGAGCGTATCCTTGCAGAAGTAGGCAACTTAGGCGCAGAACTAGACCAAGCTAAAGTAGCATTGGCTGATCTTCAATCTGAGCTAGAAACGATCACAATGTCTATTCCTAACCTACCTGATGCAGAAGTGCCAGATGGTAAAGATGAAGACGATAACGTAGAAGTTTCTCGTTGGGGTCAACCTAAGACTTACGACTTTGAAGTGAAAGATCACGTCGATCTTGGCGAAATGTCTGGCGGTCTTGATTTTGCTAGCGCAGTTAAAATCTCGGGTTCTCGTTTCATCGTGATGAAAGGCAAATTTGCACGTCTACACCGTGCTATTGCTCAGTTCATGCTGGACCTTCACACTGATGAGCACGGCTACACAGAAATGTACGTACCGTATCTAGTGAACCACGATAGCCTTTACGGTACTGGTCAACTTCCTAAGTTCGGCGAAGACTTGTTCCACACAAGCCCGCTAACTGAGCAAGTAAGTGACGTACCTCTTAAGACTCTATCGCTTATCCCTACTGCGGAAGTACCGGTAACGAACATGGTTCGTGACACGATCACTGATGAAGCTGAACTGCCACTTAAGATGACAGCTCACACGCCGTGTTTCCGTTCTGAAGCGGGTTCTTATGGTCGTGACACTCGTGGTCTTATCCGTATGCACCAATTCGATAAAGTTGAATTAGTACAAATCACTAAGCCAGAAGACTCAATGGCAGCGCTTGAAGAGCTAACTGGCCACGCTGAGAAAGTACTTCAACTTCTAGAGCTTCCTTACCGTAAAGTGATTCTATGTACAGGTGACATGGGCTTCGGTTCTGCGAAAACTTACGACTTAGAAGTATGGGTTCCAGCACAAGAGACTTACCGTGAGATTTCTTCTTGTTCAAACATGTGGGATTTCCAAGCGCGTCGTATGCAAGCTCGTTTCCGTCGTAAAGGCGAGAAAAAACCTGAACTTGTACACACACTAAACGGTTCTGGTCTTGCTGTTGGTCGTACTATGGTTGCTATCCTTGAGAACAACCAAGAAGCAGATGGCCGTATTGCTATCCCAGAAGTACTTCAACCATACATGGGCGGCGTAACGCACATCGGTTAATTAGATTGATTAAGCATTAGGTTACTTATAAAACCCAGCCAACAGGCTGGGTTTTTTATTGCCTATAGAATAGTGCAGTGGCGAGAAATAAATAATTTTTGTTACCTATGTGTAATAGTGTTTTATTGATTTTGATAATTATTACAATCCTTAAATGTGGCTATAATATGCTCTTACCGCGGTAGGTATAGATTTTCTCGTTCAAATACTGAGGAGGGCTTATGGCCGTAGGATGGGCTGGTGACGATAGTGTCAGCCAGCAAATACAAAATACCATTGATGATGAGATCTCTCGTGTAAGAGGAAACCTTCGAGGTGGTGAGGGTTTGCGTTATTGTGATGAGTGTGGTGATGAGATTCCGGAACAAAGACGACGCGCGATCAAAGGCGTTCGTTTGTGTATAGAATGTCAGTCAATATTAGAGCATGACGCACATCGACATTCATTGTTTAACCGTCGAGCAAGTAAAGATAGCCAATTACGTTAAACTGACGGTTACCTTCAAGCAGTTAAGGCCTTACTTTTATGTAAGGCCTTTTAGTTTAATTAAATGATTTATTAATGAAGATATATAGAAATAATCGTCGCTCTTGTTTAGAGCAATAAACGCCTTATTTAAAGCAATGAGTATTTTGTAATGCAGTGTCGATAGCAGCGACCAATTGCTCAATATGTTGTGGTTTGATAATAAACGGAGGCATCATATAAATTAGCTTACCAAACGGACGGATCCAAACGCCTTGCTCTACAAAGTGAGCTTGAATGGCTTCCATATCGACGGGTGTGTGAGTTTCAACGACGCCAATAGCGCCTAACCAACGCACGTCTTTAACCAGTTCATGTTCTCGCAACGGTGGTAACAACTCAGAAAAGAGCTGTTCAATCTGTTGAGTCTGATTTTTCCAATGGCCTTGCTCGATGATGGATAAACTTGCCGCACCGACTGCGCAAGCCAATGGGTTGCCCATAAAGGTTGGCCCATGCATAAAGCAGCCTGCTTCACCACCACATACCGTGTCAGCAACTTCCTTACTCGCAAGCGTCGCTGACAATGTCATATAGCCACCAGTTAAAGCTTTGCCTACGCATAATATGTCCGGTTGAACATCGGCATGCTCACAAGCGAACAGTTCCCCTGTGCGGCCAAATCCGGTCGCAATCTCATCCAAGATCAGCAATACGTTGAATTCATCACACAGCAAGCTAACTTGTTTTAGGAACTCAGGGTGGTAGATGCGCATGCCGCCAGCCCCTTGAACGATAGGCTCTAAGATCACCGCTGCGACTTCTTGATGGTGTGCTGCCAGCTTTTCTCGAAAACTATCGATGTCACTTGAGTTCCACTCATCCCAAAAGCCTGTTTTTGGCGAATCAGCGAAAATATGTTCCGGCAAAAAGCCTTTGTAGAGGCTGTGCATCGAATTGTCAGGGTCGGTCACTGACATCGCCGCAAAGGTATCACCGTGGTAGCCATCTCTTAGTGTGAGGAACTTTGAACGAGGTTGTCCTTTAGCGTGCCAATATTGCAATGCCATCTTGAGGCTAACCTCTACGGCAACTGAACCTGAATCGGCCAAAAATACATGCTCAAGATTACTTGGCGCGAGATTCAAAAGCTTCTTACATAGATCGATAGCGGGCTGGTGGGTGATGCCACCAAACATAACGTGTGAAACCTTATCGATTTGACTATGAGCTGCAGCGTTTAGCTCTGGATGATTGTAGCCGTGAATGGTTGACCACCAAGATGACATACCATCAATAATTCGTTTTCCGCCTTCTAATTCTAGGTAAACACCGTCTGCGTTGGTGACTGGGTAGCAGGTCAGAGGTGTTAACGTTGATGTGTAGGGATGCCAGATATGCTGGCGATCAAAGGCGAGATCCATAGTAACTTCCATTCTTGGTGTGATTAAAAAATAACCAGATGTAAACTTTTGATATTATCAATGTGTTGACAGTCTAAAGCTTGTCGGTAGACTAGCCAAGCATAAATGCAATCTCTATTGATAGAGATGAAACATCAAATAATAAAAAAGGATCGACACGTGGAAGTTCGTCATGACTGGACAGTTGCTGAAGTAACAGCACTGCTTGAAAAACCGTTTATGGATTTAATGTTTGAAGCTCAAGTGGTTCATAGACAGTACCAAGAGCACAACCACGTGCAGGTGAGTACGCTTCTATCGATTAAGACTGGTGCTTGTCCTGAAGACTGTAAGTATTGTCCTCAAAGTGCTCACTACCGAACGGATGTCGACAAAGAACGCCTAATGGAAGTAGAGCGTGTTTTGGATGCGGCGCAAAAAGCCAAGAACGCGGGCTCGACTCGTTTCTGTATGGGCGCGGCGTGGAAAAACCCGAAAGAACGCGATATGCCTCACTTGACTGATATGATCAAAGGTGTGAAAGGTATGGGTCTAGAAACCTGTATGACACTAGGCATGTTAACCCCTGATCAAGCTGGCGAGTTAGCGGGTGCAGGCTTGGATTACTACAACCATAACCTTGATACGTCTCCCGAGTTTTACGGCAGCATCATCACCACTCGTACTTACCAAGATCGTTTAGATACGCTATCTCACGTACGTGATGCCGGTATGAAGATCTGTTCTGGTGGCATTATTGGTATGGGCGAAAGTACCAATGACCGTGCAGGCCTGCTGGTAGAGCTAGCGAACCTTCCGGTACACCCTGAGAGTGTGCCAATCAACATGCTCGTGAAAGTGAAAGGCACACCGATGGAAAACGTCGATGATGTTGAATCTTTTGACTTCATTAAGTTGATTGCGATTGCTCGTATCATGATGCCAATGTCAGCGGTTCGTCTATCTGCAGGTCGCGAGAATATGAATGAACAGATGCAGGCGATGTGCTTCATGGCTGGCGCGAACTCTATCTTCTACGGTTGTAAGCTACTGACTACGCCAAACCCAGATGAAGACACGGACATGCAGCTGTTTAAGAAGTTAGGCATCAACAGCCAACAAGTGGCTCAGAAGCCTGATGAAATTCAAGAAAACGAACTGTTAGATCAAGTAGTGGAGCGCGTTGCTGCTCGTCCAACGAAAGATGACATGTTCTACGATGCCACTGTTTAAATCCCGTATCAAAGATGCCCTTGTTCAACGCCGTGAGCAGGGGCTAACTCGTCAACTTAAAGTGCTCGAAAACAGTAATGGTCCTTTGCTTAATTGCGAAGGTTCTCGCTTTATTAATTTTTCGAGTAATGATTACCTAGGCTTGGCGAACGACCCTGAATTGGTAGAGGCGTGGCAAGCGGGGCTTTCCCTTTATGGTGCTGGCAGTGCGGCATCGCCATTGGTCACGGGTTTTAGTCCTGCCCATCGAAATTTAGAAGCTCAACTCTGTGAATGGTTGGGCTTTGAACGTGCCATTCTCTTTAGTTCTGGTTTCAGTGCGAACCAAGCCTTGTTGTTTTCTCTGCTCGAAAAAGACGACTCTCTGCTGCAAGACAAACTTAACCACGCCTCTTTGATGGAAGCGGGGATGCTTTGTCCTGCAGCAATGAAACGCTTTAAACACAACGACACGCAGCATCTAGAGTCTCTATTAAGCCGATCTCTACAATCCTTGGTCGTCACTGAGGGCGTATTCAGCATGGACGGCGATCAAGCGCCTCTCAGCCAGATATCTAACCTGACTCATCAATACGACAGTTGGTTGGCGGTTGATGATGCCCACGGTATCGGCGTATTAGGTGATAAAGGAGCTGGGAGTTGCAGTGCAGCACAAATCTCCCCCGATATTTTGGTGGTGACCTTTGGCAAAGCATTTGGCGTTTCTGGTGCTGCGATTCTTTGTTCGTCAGAAGTGGGTGATTACTTAACTCAGTTTGCTCGTCATCATGTGTACTCGACGGCGATGCCACCTTCACAAGCGGTGGCTTTATCTCATGCCTGTAAGATGACTCAAACTCAAGAGTGGCGCCGAGAAAAGCTGACTGAGTTAGGGTCTCTCTATGCAGAGCAGGTGAGCGGCTTGAAAGGCTTTGTGGATACTCAGACTCCGATTAAGCCATTTGTGATAGGTGAAGCACAAGCGGCATTATCAATAGCTGAAGAGTTAAAGCAAAACCAAGTTTGGGTGACCGCAATAAGGCCGCCAGCCATACCTGCTGGAACTGCTCGATTACGAATCACGTTAACAGCTAACCATAGCCCAAAACAGATTCTCCAGTTAACCAGGTCGTTGCATCAAGCCATTGAACGAAACATCGACTTAAGCACTGAACCGGGTATCCATCCAAGCTTTGAATCAAATAAAGAGGCTCAGTAAATGTCACAAGAAGCAGTAGTGCATAATTACGTTGGCCAAGATAAGAGTGCGATTGCCGAAGCCTTTGGTAAAGCGGCAACAACCTATGACAAACACGCTGAATTTCAACGCGATGTTGGCCACCGATTACTGGATAAATTACCCAGCGATCTGTCAGGCTTTAAGGTGCTGGATCTAGGTTGTGGTACTGGCTATTTCTCCGAGCAACTTGTAAAACGAGGCGCCGAAGTGGTTTGCGCTGATCTTTCTGTTGGAATGCTAGCAACAGCAGAGAAGCGGTGTGGTGCATCTGTATCTTTATATCAACAAGCCGATGCCGAACAATTGCCGTTTGAAGATGGGTGCTTTGACATCGTTTTCTCTAGCCTTGCGTTGCAATGGTGTGACGATTTGTCGTCGCCTTTGAGAGAGATGAAGCGTGTTACAGCGGCTGGTGGGCGTGTTATTTTCTCAACTTTGCTTGATGGGTCGCTGTTTGAACTGAAAAAGTCGTGGTCCAAAATTGACGCACATCAACACGTTAACCATTTTATTACAATCAATAAGGTAAAAATTGCGTTAGCGCAATCTAGCTGTACCGTTCATCAACTAGACTTGCCCACCATCACCGTTTGGTACGACACTGCGTTTGAACTGATGCGCGACCTTAAAGGTATCGGCGCTAATCACGTAAGTGGTCGCTCACAAGGTTTAACAAGTCGTCGCATGTTGCAGCTTGTTGATCGGGAATATCGAGAGTTTAAGAACCATCAAGGTTTCTTACCAGCAACATATCAAGTTTGTTTAGGGGTTATTCAATTATGATTGATGCATTATTCATTGCAGGTACGGATACCGAAGTGGGAAAAACTGTGGTTTCAAAAGCGATTCTTCAAGCTTTGGCCGCACAAGATTTATCAACAATTGGTTACAAGCCAGTTGCTGCAGGGAGTGAAAAATCCCCTGAAGGACTACGTAATAGTGATGCACTGCATCTTCAAGAAGCGGCGACGCAAGATATTGCTTACGAAGACGTCAATCCATACGCATTGTTGCTACCATCATCGCCTCACATCGCTGCTAAGCATGATGGTGTTGTAATTGATGAGGCGGTATTATCAGCGAAGCTAGAAGAGCATAAGAAAAACTCTGACATCGTGTTAGTTGAAGGTGCTGGTGGTTGGCGAGTCCCGGTTTCAGACGATGAATATCTTTCTAGCTGGGTTAAAAAAGAGCAACTGCCAGTGGTACTGACTGTGGGTATTAAACTTGGTTGTTTGAGCCACGCTCTATTAACGGCAGAAGCGATTCGTGCTGATGGCCTAAACCTAGTAGGTTGGGTCGCAAACCGTATCAATCCAGGTACTGAGCACTACGCAGATATTATTGCGATGCTTGAAGATAAGTTAGGTGCACCTAAGTTAGGTGAAATCCCTTACGTCCCAAAAGCGAAGTCTAAAAACATTGGTAAGTACATTGATGTGCAGCCTTTGCTTGCGCTTTAATTACCACGTTATGTACTAAATAAGAAAAGGGCTGCGATTGCAGCCCTTTTGCTATTTTAAGCCTTTAGACCTTGAGTTGATAAACAACCGGTCTTTTAATAAACAAGCTTAGAACTAATGTTCTTTAGTCAGTCCCATTAAAGCTTGCTGAGTTTCTGTGATTTTTGTCTGTGCCGTTTGCGGTGTTAGGATTCCAACCTGCTTTTTCGCTTCTTCTTCAGTAATCCCTAGGTGACAGCACAGTAAATCGATAGCCATTTGAGTGTTAGTACCTTCAACCATGATCCTTTCCTTTTTGTACATGGACTAGCCAATAAATCATCTGAAGTCACTGTAAACGGATTGTTATATCGACACCATACGACTTAGGTCTAATAGAGTGGATTTAATTCGGATATGGTCTCGTAATCAAATGTTGCAATTTAATGCTTAACCTTGTTTTCTTAATCTAAGACTATATGTATAAGTAAGTATAAGTCTTCAAGGTTGGAATCTATTGCTGTCTGCCTTGTCTATAACAATAAGTTTTATAAAAACAGCTTTCATGCGGAGATAAGTAATGAAGCGAGTAATGTTGTTCCTTGCAACTAACCTAGCGGTTGTATTGGTACTAAGTGTTGTTCTTAATGTTGTATACGCAGTTACAGGTATGCAACCCGGTAGCCTCTCAGGTTTATTGGTGATGGCTGCGGTATTTGGTTTTGGCGGCTCATTCATTTCATTAATGATGTCGAAGAAAATGGCGCTACGCTCGGTAGGCGGCATGGTCATTGAAAGCCCACGTAACGAAACAGAACATTGGTTGATGGAGACGGTAAGCCGTCAATCTCAACAAGTTGGTATTGGTATGCCAACAGTGGCGATCTACGACTCGCCAGACATCAACGCATTCGCGACAGGTGCTAAGCGTGACGATTCATTGGTAGCAGTATCAACAGGCCTGCTGCACAACATGACGCGTGATGAAGCTGAAGCAGTATTAGCGCATGAAGTGAGCCACATCGCGAACGGTGATATGGTGACCATGACGTTAATGCAAGGTGTAGTGAACACGTTCGTTATCTTCCTATCTCGTTTCATCGCCAACATTGTTGCGTCGAATGACAACGAAGAAGAGGGTGGCAGCAACATGATGGTGTACTTCGGTGTGTCTATGGTGTTGGAATTGGTATTTGGTTTCTTAGCAAGCTTCATTACGATGTGGTACAGCCGTCATCGTGAATTCCATGCCGATGCAGGTGCAGCGAACCTAGTAGGTAAAGAGAAGATGATTGCAGCGCTAGAGCGCCTAAAGGTGAGCCATGAGCCACAACTAGAAGGTTCTATGATGGCATTTGGTATCAACGGTAAGAAGTCTCTAACAGAGCTTCTAATGAGCCACCCGCCGCTAGACAAGCGTATTGCTTCTCTACGTAACATGTAATCGCTACGTATTCTTCAGTCGCTATTCGACAAGATACATTTGAAAGGCTTCCTTCGGGAGGTCTTTTTTGATCTTGGCATCTAAGACAGTAAGTATTCGAGGAATAGGTGTCTGGCGATAGAGGGTTACTGGTGATGAAGCATTACGATATTGATTGGTTGATATCGCACGGATTGAGATGAGTAGGGTAATGATACTGGGTTGCTTTGTATTATTTTGCTGACGTCTCTTGTGCTCAATACACTTTGTTCCGCTCAACAAAAAGGCTTCCACATGGGAAGCCTTAGTCTATTCTGTGATTCGAAATTCGAACCTTACAGTTTGTCAGTCAGCTCGATTGCTTGACCAATGTAGTTCGCTGGTGTCATCTCTTTCAGGCGAACTTTCTCGTCTGCAGGGATTTCAAGACCGTCGATGAATGCACGCATGCCTTCGCCATCTACACGCTTACCGCGAGTTAGCTCTTTTAGCTTCTCGTATGGCTTCTCGATACCGTAGCGACGCATCACTGTTTGTACTGGTTCAGCTAGTACTTCCCAGTTCTTGTCTAGTTCAGCAAGTAGCGCTTCACGGTTAACTTCTAGCTTGCTAATACCTTTCAGAGTTGAAGTGTATGCAATGATTGCGTAGCCAACACCAACACCTAGGTTACGAAGAACCGTAGAGTCAGTTAGGTCACGTTGCCAGCGAGAAACTGGAAGCTTTTGTGCAAGGTGGCTAAATACTGCGTTAGCTAGGCCAAGGTTGCCTTCAGAGTTTTCGAAGTCAATTGGGTTTACTTTATGCGGCATTGTCGAAGAACCGATTTCGCCAGCAATAGTCTTCTGCTTGAAGTGACCAAGAGCGATGTAGCCCCAAACGTCACGGTCGAAGTCTAGAAGAATTGTATTGAAACGAGCAACAGCGTCGAATAGCTCAGCGATGTAATCGTGAGGTTCGATTTGAGTTGTGTACGGGTTCCAAGTTACGCCAAGAGATTCAGTGATGAACTCTTCGCTGAATTGGTGCCATTCAACTTCAGGGTATGCAGAAAGGTGAGCGTTGTAGTTACCTACAGCGCCGTTGATTTTCGCTAGGATCTCAACGCTTTCGATTTGCTTGAATTGACGTTCCATACGGTACGCAACGTTCGCCATCTCTTTACCCATAGTCGAAGGAGAAGCTGGCTGACCGTGTGTACGAGAAAGAAGAGGAATATCACGGTACTCGTTCGCAAGTGCTTTGATAGCATCGATTACGTTACGAATTTCTGGAAGAATCACTGTGTCACGAGCTTCTTTAAGCATAAGCGCGTGAGAGGTGTTGTTGATGTCTTCAGAAGTACATGCAAAGTGAATGAATTCGTTAACTGCGTGAAGCTCAGGAACGCCCGCAACTTTCTCTTTCAAGAAGTACTCAACCGCTTTAACGTCGTGGTTAGTCGTGCGCTCGATCTCTTTGATACGTAGAGCATCTTCTTCGCTGAAGTTAGCGGCTAGTTCATCAAGAAACTGGTTAGCTTCTGCACTGAACGCTGGTACTTCTTTGATTGCATCAGTTGCTGCAAGCTTTTGTAACCAACGAATTTCAACGATAGAGCGGTACTTTAGTAGTCCAAACTCACTAAAGATGCTGCGTAATGCAATAGTCTTACTTCCGTAACGGCCGTCTACTGGTGAAACAGCAGTCAATGCTGACAGTTCCATGGTGTTCTCCTGAATTGAGTTTTCTAAATTTTGAGAGGTTTATACCAGTAACAATCTCAATTGTCACGCACATTGCGCAATCGTTTGCGTGAGAGTTGTGTTGATACAAAAAACAAGCTCGCGACGAGGCGCGAGCTAATAAACTACATTCGAGCTAGTAGGATTTGAGCCTGCTCGATCATCTTCTTACGACCGAAGATAAGGTGGCGACGTTTACCGCCAACTTGACGCCATAACACAGCGCTTCGAATCCCTGATAGAAGCAGTGCGCGAACCTTATGTTGGCTCGATGTCTGCTGAAGTACAGACGGAGTACCAGAAACCTGAATGCGAGGGCCGATAGGGCTGACGACATCAAGGTAGATACTTGCAAGGTTGCTGATCATTTGCTCGTCAAACAGATCAAAGTGTTCAGTTTGGCGCTCTGCAGTTTGAATGCGGTCACCAAGCTGAGACATAGAGTCGTTGCGAGAAGATAGCTTACGCTCAAGCGCCATCAAGCTGATGATGTAACGCGTGATATCGCTACCTGCTGGAGTACTATCGATACCTTTTACTAAGCACTCAAGGCCAAGCTTTAGGTTCGCTTCACGTCCAAATACGCCCACGGTATTCGATGGGTTGGTATTTAAAATGGCACTGAGTGAAGCTTCAAAGGCATCTTTATCACAATGGCCGTCTTTCGCTACTTGTTGAACCAAAGCCACAGCTTGGCAAATTCCGGCGAAAGCAATAGTACGGTCATAAAGTGTATTAGCCACGTAGTAACTCCTAGTTGTCTTCTATCGTTTGTCGTTTGATTGATTAGATGCGCTTTTCGATGATACCACCACCAAGACATACTTCGCCTTGGTAGAACACTGCAGATTGACCTGGGGTCACTGCGATTTGTGGCTCATCAAAAATAACCTTAATGTTCTCATCATCAATTGGGATGATTGTACAAGGAATATCTGTTTGACGGTAACGTGTTTTTACCGTGCATGTCATAACTTCAGTAATTGGTGTGCGATTTACCCAATGAAGTTGAGATGCGATCAAGCCTTCTGATTTCAGAAGAGGGTGGTCTTTACCTTGTACTGCGATAAGTACATTACGCTTAAGGTCTTTTTCACCAACAAACCATGGTTCTTCGTTACCGCCCCCACCTTTAGTGCCGCCAATATGAAGGCCTTTACGCTGACCTAGCGTGTGGTACATCAAACCTTGGTGTTGACCAATCACTTGGCCTTCAGGTGTTTCGATGTTACCCGGTTGTGCTGGTAGGTATTTGCCTAGGAACTCAGTGAACTTGCGCTCACCGATAAAGCAGATGCCTGTTGAATCTTTCTTCTTAGCTGTGATCAAGTCTTGCTCTTCAGCAATACGTCGCACTTCTGGCTTCTCTAATTCACCGACAGGGAATAGGCTGCGTGCCACTTGATCTGAGCTTAGCGTGTATAGGAAATAACTTTGGTCTTTGTTGCTGTCTAGACCGCGTAGCATTTCTGGTTTTACGCCAGCATCAAGCTCTTCTTGAGTTGGGAAAGTACGACGAACGTAGTGACCCATCGCAATGTAGTCTGCGTCTAGCACTTCATCCGCAAACTCTAAGAATGCTTTAAATTTGATTTCTTTGTTACAAAGAATATCTGGGTTAGGTGTACGACCTGCTTTGTACTCTTCAAGGAAGTATTCGAATACGTTGTCCCAGTATTCTGCAGCAAAGTTGATAGTGTGAAGGTGGATACCTAGTTTGTCACATACCGCTTGAGCATCAGCAAGATCTTCAGCTGCCGTGCAGTATTCTTCGTTATCGTCTTCTTCCCAGTTTTTCATGAAAAGGCCTTCTACCTGATAGCCTTGTTGCTGAAGAAGATACGCCGATACTGACGAATCTACACCGCCGGACATACCGACAATTACTTTCTTTTCGCTGTTTCCAGAGCTGATATCTGACATGTCTAAACACCGTTACTATTACTTGGTCGCAGATTCTAACAGAAAGAGAAACGCCGTGACAGATCCGAGACCGGAATCACAGTTTCATTTGCACAAATAGTGCGCTGACTTTGTTAGAGAATCGCATGAGAGCGAGGTGAGTCGCTAGGATGTCAGAAGTATATGTGGCATAGTCGCTCGAAATCCAAGACCTGAGATAAAAAAATGTCTGAACAAAATGAATTTATGCAAGAAGAAGAGCTGATTGAGATCATCGAGAACCAGCTTGAAGATGGCGAACCAGTGAAAGTGAAAGAGACGTTGATGCGTTTAATGATGACAGGCACTCCACGTGAAGAAGCAATTGCGGCTATGGCATGTGCACTGGCAATTGAAGTATTTGACGTTATGAAAAACGGCGCGGAGTTTAATCAAAAACGTTACGCGGAGCATTTGGGCATGCTGCCTGATTTAAGCTTTATGGAAGGCGAATAAAAAAAACCTTCAGCAAACGTTTGCTATAGTTTGAAAGATTGCCGCGTTAAATATAGCGCGGTAGAATCCGCCACCTATTTCCCCTTGACTTAGACTAGCCTTATGAAATTCCCTGGACAACGTAAATCAAAGCACTACTTTCCGGTTCACGCTCGTGATCCTCTAGTGAGCCAAGCTCAAAGCAGTAAAAGAATGTCACGCACTCATATTATCGGTATTGACCAAACATTGGTGGATATTGAAGCAAAGGTGAGTTCTGAACTTATTGAGAAGTATGGTTTGAGCAAGGGACATTCACTGGTTATTGGCGACGCAGCCGCTGAATCTTTGTATCAAGAATTAAAAGAGCAGTGCCTGATTACCAATGAATACGCTGGTGGCACAATTGGTAACACATTACACAATTACTCAGTATTGGCGGATGACCGTTCAACACTGCTTGGTGTAATGAGCCAAGATATTAAGATTGGTAGTTACGGTTACCGCTATTTATGTAATACATCAAGCAGAATGGATCTGAACCATTTACAAGGGGTAGATGGCGCAATTGGTCGCTGCTTTGCATTAATTACAGAAGACGGTGAACGTACTTTCGCAATTAGCGAAGGACAAATGAACCAATTAAAACCAGAAAGCATTCCTGAAAAAATCTTCAAAAGTGCTTCTGCTTTAGTTTTAACGGCTTATTTAGTTCGCTGTAAGCCAGGCGACCCGATGCCTGAAGCAACAATGAAAGCGATCGAATACGCGAAGAAATACGATGTGCCAGTCGTTCTTACACTAGGTACTAAGTTCGTTATTCAAGATGATCCAGAATTCTGGAAAGATTTCCTTGAGCAACACGTAACGGTTGTTGCAATGAATGAAGACGAAGCTGAAGCGTTAACGGGTGAAAGCGATCCACTGGCTGCATCAGATAAAGCGCTAGACTGGGTAGACCTTGTTCTATGTACTGCGGGACCTGTTGGCCTATTTATGGCTGGTTATACAGAAGATGCAGCTAAGCGTGAAACGTCACTGCCTTTACTTCCAGGTTCAATTGCGGAATTCAACCGTTTTGAATTTAGCCGTCCTGCGCATAAAGATTTATGTGAAAACCCAACTAAAGTGTATTCGCACATTGCGCCATACATGGGTGGACCAGAAAAGATCAAAAATACCAATGGTGCAGGTGATGCTGCGTTATCAGCTTTATTACATGATATGGCTGCTAATAAGTACCACAAAGAAAACGTGCCAAACTCAAGTAAACACCAACATTCATTCTTGACGTACTCTTCGTTCTCACAAGTTTGTAAATATTCTAACCGTGCTAGCTATGAAGTGTTGGTTCAACACTCTCCACGTTTATCTCGTGGCCTTCCTGAAAGAGAAGATAGCCTAGAAGAAGCGTACTGGGAAAGATAAGTTACTTTCTTTAATCAGTAGTACTATCAGTATCAGTTGGTTTCTAATACTGATAGTACAAATATAAAAAAGGCTCCGAAAGGAGCCTTTTTTGTTTCTGAATATATTGAAGTCGTAAATAATACTTTGGTCGACTTAAATATTAATTCTATCGCTTAGCGTGTAATTGATTACTCACTAAGTAAACTAAATGTTTAGATAGCAAACTCTTCTAGAGATTTACCAGCATCTAGCTGTTCTTGGATAGCTGAAGGCGTACGGCCTTGACCTGTCCAAGTCTTCTCGTCGCCGTTTGCGTCTACGTATTTGTATTTCGCTGGGCGAGGAGCGCGTTTAGCTTTTGTTGTCTTAGATTTTGCTTCACCAGAAAGTGCAGCAATAAGATCGGCAACATCAATTCCGTCTTTTGCAATTTGTTCAGCAATAGCAGAAAGCTTAGCTTCTTGCTCTGCTTTAGCAGCACGCTCTTCAGCTTCAGACTCTTGACGCTCTTGTACAACAATAGTCAGCTTGTCTAGCGCTTCTTCAAGTTGCTCAAGAGTTAATTCACGTGAGAACGCACGAAGGCTGCGGATATTTAATAGAGTTTTTGTTAATTCAGACATGATATTTTCCATCAAGGTAAACTAAATAATCTTCCTAATAATAAACAGAGCCTAGGAATAAAACAAATAGTATTTCTTCTATTACATATTTAAATATAAAAGTGAGATGAATAGTTGAAAATTCAGAGCAGTATTTCTATTGAATTTATAATAATTATTAAGAATATCTTAAAAAATGATATGTGACAGGTGGAGTAGTCAACTTATGTAGACTATTCTTCTATTGATTAGTTCATTAACAAAAAGCTATTTTTCTCGGAATGATATGTTGCATTGTTGCTCTTGATGAGTACAATTGCGGCTACCTGATGCGAGGTGTTGGTTAATTTGTTGTTAAACTCTGGTTTGCACGGTTAATAATGTTATCGCACGTAGAGGTGCAATTATAAAAAGTAACTTCCGTTGGGGTGATGCCAATGAACGGGAATGAAAGGTGTAATTGCCGAAGTAAATTGTATATCTAAGCAATTTGCTGGGGTTGTGCTCAATAGGTACAACACTGCCATAGTCTTAATTTTAAACTATGGAGCGCTACTGTAGGGTTGGGTGAAGTGTTCACTTCCCTTTCGCTTAGTTCAACATGAGCTTGGTCAGCCGTATCAAGTTTGTCTGCAGTAGATCTCTAGCCAAATAAAAAACTGGTTTTTGAAGATCATGAATTTAATAGATTTTGCAACATCACCTTTATCTTTGCTTCCGCCCCTTGTGGCTTTGAGCCTTGCTATTGTTACCCGCCGTGTATTGGTTTCTTTGGGTGTTGGTATCATCATGGGTGCGATTCTACTTGCTGATTACTCAGTAGGTAACGCAGCTAGCTACGTGTTTACTAAAGCATCTGGTGTTTTCATCGAAGATGGTGGCATCAACACTTGGAACATGAGCATCATTGCATTCCTAATTATTCTTGGAATGACAACGGCATTATTAACACTGTCTGGCGGTACTCGCGCATTCGCGGAGTGGGCACAGTCTCGCGTTAAGAGCAAACGTGGTTCAAAACTACTTGCTGCTTTCTTAGGTGTATTCATCTTTGTTGATGACTACTTTAACAGCCTAGCGGTTGGTGCTATCTCTCGTCCTGTAACAGACCGCTTCTATGTATCTCGCGCTAAGCTTGCTTATATCCTAGATTCAACTGCTGCTCCTATGTGTGTGATCATGCCTGCTTCTAGCTGGGGTGCTTACATCATCACGATCATTGGTGGCATCTTAGTGACACACGGTGTGACAGAGTATTCTGCACTGGGTGCTTACGTTCGTCTTATCCCAATGAACTTCTACGCTGTATTCGCACTACTAATGGTGTTCGCAGTAGCATGGTTCGGTCTAGACGTTGGTAAGATGCGTGAGCATGAGATCGAAGCATCTCAAGGCCGTGGCTTTGAAGGTGACAACGATCAAAAGCAAGCTCACGATCTAAACGAAGAGTTAGATATCGAAGAGAGCGAAAACGGTTCAGTTTCTGATCTTGTTATGCCAATCGTATCGCTAATTGTAGCGACAGTGGCTGCAATGCTTTACACAGGCGGCCAAGCGCTGGCTGCTGATGGCCAAGCATTCAACCTTCTAGGCGCATTCGAAAACACGGATGTAGGTAAGTCTCTTGTTTACGGTGGTGTTATTGGCTTACTAGTAGCACTAGCGACAGTATTCAAGCAAAAGCTATCTATGACTGATATCGCAAGAACAATGTGGATCGGTGCTAGCTCTATGTTTGGCGCGATTCTGATTCTTGTGTTTGCATGGACTATCGGTTCTGTTATCGGCGACATGAAAACGGGTTCTTACCTATCGTCTCTAGTAACAGGCAGCATTGATTACCACTGGTTACCGGTTATGTTGTTCCTTCTAGCGGGCGTTATGGCGTTCTCTACAGGTACATCTTGGGGTACGTTCGGTATCATGCTACCAATCGCGGGTGATATGGCTGCAGCATCGGATATCGCACTGATTCTTCCAATGCTAAGTGCGGTTCTAGCGGGTGCAGTATTTGGTGACCACTGTTCTCCAATCTCAGATACGACGATTCTGTCTTCTACTGGTGCTCGTTGTAACCACATCGACCACGTCTCGACTCAGCTTCCATACGCGTTGTCTGTAGCGTTCGTATCGTGCATTGGTTTCATCACTCTAGGTATGACATCTTCAATTGGCATCGCATTTGGCGCAGCGTCTCTAACGTTTGTTGCTGTATGTTTTGCATTGGCTTACTTCTCTCGCTGCAAAATGGCGACGTGCAAAAGCTAAAATTGAAAGTTAATCAGTAAACTATCAGGGAGGCGTTTGCCTCCCTTTTTTGTGCCTGTTAATTTAATTTTAAGTTTCGTGAAAAAAGTTCGAATAAATGGTTGAAAAAGGATGTCAGCTTAGTTAGTGTGGAGACAAGACAGCAAACAACCTAAGAGCTGATAAGTATGCGTAAATTAGTAATGAACATTCATCACCATCATCACCCTATCTAGTCTTTCGGGGAGATTTACGTATACCCGGGAGCAAGATTACTCCCGGAGGTTAAGTCAAAAGAATTTAGATTTAAACCCTCGGGATGACAAAGTCCCCGAGGGTTTTTTAGTTTTAGCGCTTTTAAATAATCAATAAATTCAAATATTTGCACAGGGATACAGCAATGCAGACACAACGCCTAAGAATCGCAATTCAAAAGAAAGGTCGCTTAAGTAAAG
Organism: Vibrio sp. 10N.247.311.14; assembly: GCF_041467715.1. Lineage (NCBI taxonomy): Bacteria > Pseudomonadati > Pseudomonadota > Gammaproteobacteria > Vibrionales > Vibrionaceae > Vibrio > Vibrio sp. 10N.247.311.14. Next base: position 94,493 of record NZ_JBFSVE010000004.1, on the reverse strand, counting down.
AGTGCCAAGACCTACTTAAAAAATGTGGTGTTAAATTTAATATCATGGGTGAGCGCCTAGTGGTTCACTCACTAAATATGCCAATCGACTTGTTACTCGTTCGTGATGACGACATCCCAGGTCTTATCATGGATGGTGTAGTTGACCTTGGTTTCATCGGTGAAAATGAACTAGAAGAAGTTCGTCTAGATCGTGTTGCTCTTAAAGAGCCTTCAGAGTTCCGCACACTACGTCGTTTAGACTTCGGTGGTTGCCGCCTTTCAATCGCTATTAATAAAGACGAAGAATACAACGGCCCACAAGACTTAGCGGGCAAACGTATTGCGACAACCTACCCACAACTACTTAAAGCCTACATGGACGAGCAGGGTGTTGAGTTCAGCACTTGTATGCTAACAGGTTCGGTTGAAGTCGCGCCTCGCGCTGGCCTTGCAGACGCTATCGCTGATTTAGTTTCTACAGGTGCAACGCTTGAAGCGAACGGCCTAAAAGAAGCAGAAGCTATCTTCCAATCGAAAGCAACACTGATTCAACGTGTTGGCGACTTCGACGCAGACAAGACCGCACTGATTGAAAAACTACTGACTCGTATGCAGGGTGTTCAACAAGCGAAAGAGTCGAAGTACATCATGCTTCACGCGCCAACCTCTCAACTAGAGCAAATCAAAGCACTACTGCCTGGTGCTGAAGATCCAACGGTTCTTCCTCTATCTACAGACAAAGACAAAGTTGCCGTGCACCTAGTAAGTACAGAGAACTTGTTCTGGGAAACAATGGAACAGCTGAAAGAGTTGGGTGCAAGCTCGATTCTAGTATTACCAATCGAAAAAATGATGGGGTAGTGACGATGAGAACCGTTGTTTGGCAATCTTTAAGTGAATCACAGCAAGACTCGGTATTAGAGCGTCCAGCTATTACTGAAGGTGCAAACATCACAGCGACTGTTTCTGATGTTATTGCAAAAGTACGAAATGAAGGCGATGCCGCGCTTAAAAAGCTGACTGCAAAGTTTGATGGTGTAACTCCAGAATCTATCCGAGTCAGTTCGGGTGAGATTGAAGAGGCGTGTGCTCGTCTAACACCAGAGATGAAGCAAGCGTTAGAGCAAGCTTATAGCAACATTGCGAAGTTTCACGAAGCTCAAAAGCCGCAGCCAATTAAGGTTGAGACACAGCCTGGTGTTGTGTGTGAGCAAGTGACGCGCGCGATTAATACTGTTGGCCTTTATATTCCCGGTGGCAGTGCGCCACTTCCGTCAACGGTTCTTATGTTAGGTGTTCCTGCTCAAATCGCAGGTTGTCGTAAGGTTGTGCTTTGTTCACCTCCGCCAATCGCTGATGAAATCTTGTATGTCGCTAAGCTTTGTAAGATCGACGAAGTTTACAACGTTGGTGGTGGTCAAGCGGTTGCAGCAATGGCTTACGGTACCGAGAGTGTGGCTAAAGTCGATAAGATCTTCGGCCCAGGTAATGCCTACGTTACGGAAGCAAAGCGCCAAGTGAGTAATGACTTCCGCGGAGCAGCTATTGATATGCCAGCTGGCCCATCTGAAGTGTTAGTGATTGCTGATGAAACGGCTGATGCAGACTTCATTGCAGCGGATTTGTTGAGCCAAGCGGAACACGGGCCTGACTCTCAAGTAGTATTGGTAACTCCATCTCCAGTGGTTGCAGACCAAGTAACAGAAGCGGTTCAAAAGCAACTGAAAGAACTGTCTCGTGCGAACATCGCTCAGCAAGCATTGGCTTCAAGCTTAATCATCATTGCTGAATCGATCACTCAAGCGATTGCGATTTCGAATTTCTACGGTCCTGAGCACTTGATCGTTCAAACCAAGAACCCACGTGAATTGCTGCCATTGCTAGATAATGCAGGCTCAATTTTCCTTGGTGACTGGTCTCCAGAATCTGCAGGTGACTACGCATCCGGCACAAACCACGTTCTTCCGACTTACGGTTATACCAAGACGTATTCAAGCCTAGGTTTGGCTGATTTCTCTAAGCGAATGACGGTGCAGGAGCTAACAGCCGATGGGTTGAAAGGCCTAGCGCCAACAGTAGTAACAATGGCGGAAGCCGAAGGTTTGGATGCACACAAACGCGCTGTGACTATCCGAGTTGAAAAGTTAAATAAAGCGAAATAAGGGTAGGGCATGGAAAAGTTAGCAAGAAAACAAGTTCAGGCTCTAACACCTTACTTGTCTGCAAGACGCATAGGCGGTACTGGTGATGTATGGCTAAACGCCAACGAATCTCCGTTTGATAACGAGTACAACCTGAACTTGTCTCGTCTTAACCGTTACAGCGAATGTCAGCCAAAAGAGCTGATTGATGCTTACGCTCAATACGCAGGCGTGAAATCAGAGCAAACTCTGACAACGCGTGGTGCTGACGAAGGCATTGAGTTATTGATTCGTGCTTTCTGTGAGCCGAACGAAGACGCTATTCTTTACTGCCCACCCACTTACGGTATGTACGCAATCAGTGCAGAGACGATTGGTGTTGAGCGTAAGGTTGTGCCTCTGACTTCTGAATGGCAATTGGATCTTCCAGCTATCGAAGCTCAGCTCGACAACGTAAAAGTGGTGTTTGTTTGTAGCCCAAATAACCCAACCGGTAATTTGGTTGATCGCAAAGACATCATCAAGTTGCTTGAAATGACACAAGACAAAGCGATTGTGGTGATGGATGAAGCGTATATCGATTTTTGTCCAGAAGCGTCAACCGTTGATTTGCTTGAGCAATATCCAAACCTAGCGATTCTGCGCACCTTGTCGAAGGCCTTTGCTTTGGCGGGCTTACGTTGTGGCTTTACGCTAGCGAACAAAGAGCTTATCGATGTACTGTTGAAAGTGATTGCTCCTTATCCAGTGCCAATCCCTGTTGCTGACATTGCCGTTCAAGCACTTTCAGAGCAAGGACTCGCGCGAGCTAAGTTCCAAGTTCTGGATTTAAGTGCTAACCGAGCGTATTTGCAGGCGGGTCTATTAGGTATGCCTCAAGTGACGGTTTTTGATGGCTGGGGTAACTACTTACTGGTGAAATTCCCGAACGGCGATGAGTTATTTAAAGCGGCTTGGGATACGGGCATTATTTTGCGTAATTCACCTATTGAAGACTGTGTTCGTATTAGTATTGGTAACCGCGAAGAGTGCGAAAAGACACTTGGATTCATTCGTAACTTTTATCAGTAACGAAAGGCTTACCAGTAATAACATTTGCCAGTTTGAGTTGATTAATCGCAGATTGGCAAGTGAAACCAATATTTTGGGTTAGCGTTTGATTTTAGCTAGGCCACCAGATTTAAAATTAAAAGGAAGTTCAAGTGAGTAAACAACAGAAAATACTTTTTATAGACCGTGACGGCACCTTAATTGTAGAGCCGCCAGTTGACTTTCAAGTAGATCGTTTAGACAAGCTAAAATTCGAACCGCGAGTAATTCCTAGCCTACTTGCACTGCAAGACGCTGGTTACCGTCTAGTGATGGTGACTAACCAAGATGGTCTAGGTACCGATAGCTACCCACAAGAAGATTTCGATGCACCACACAATATGATGATGGAGTTCTTCGAATCTCAAGGCGTTAAGTTTGACGACGTGCTTATTTGCCCTCACTTTGACGAAGACAACTGCTCTTGCCGTAAGCCTAAACTGGGTATGGTTAAAGAGTACCTACAAGGCGGTAAAGTCGATTTCCAACACTCTGTTGTGATTGGCGACCGAATGACGGATCTTCAACTGGCAGAGAACATGGCTATCCGCGGTATTCAATATGGCCCGGATGCGGAAACTGAAGGCACGCTTAACTGGCCACAAATCGTTAAAGATCTGACGGTTAATGCGCGTATTGCTGAAGTAGTTCGTACTACTAAAGAAACCGATATCAAGGTTGCAGTAAACCTTGATGAAACCGGTGGCAACAAGATCGATACCGGCATGGGTTTCTTCGACCACATGCTTGATCAAATCGCGACACACGGTGGTTTCCAAATGAACCTGACTGTGAAGGGCGACCTGCACATTGATGATCACCACACAGTCGAAGATACCGCTCTGGCTTTAGGCCAAGCATTGAAAGATGCACTAGGCGACAAACGTGGTATTGGCCGTTTTGGTTTCAGCCTACCAATGGATGAGTGTTTGGCTCAGTGTGCGTTAGACCTTTCTGGTCGTCCATACCTGAAGTTCGATGCTAAATTCAGCCGTGAGCAAGTGGGTGATCTTTCAACCGAGATGGTGGTTCACTTCTTCCGCTCTCTAACCGATACATTGGCTTGTACATTGCACCTTTCTTCAGCTGGTAATAATGATCACCACATTATTGAGAGTCTGTTCAAAGCGTTTGGCCGTACTCTCCGCCAAGCAATCAAAGTTGAAGGTAACGAGTTACCAAGCAGCAAAGGCGTTCTGTAAGGCTAACGTTAGCAAGGAAAAACAATGAAAGATCAAAAAGTCGTTATTATTGATACTGGTTGTGCCAACGTTTCCTCAGTGAAGTTTGCTATTGAACGCCTGGGTTATGCCGTTGAAATTTCAAAAGAACCAAAAGTTGTTCTTGCTGCGGACAAGCTGTTCCTACCCGGTGTAGGTACAGCAAGTGAGGCAATGAAGAACTTGCAAGAGCGTGACCTTGTTAGCCTTGTGAAACAAATAGAGAAGCCTCTGCTGGGTATCTGTTTAGGTATGCAACTGTTAGGTAAACTGTCTCAAGAGAAAGGCCAAAAAGCTGACGAATTAGTTGAATGCCTAGGATTGTGTGATGGCGAAGTTCGTTTACTTGAAACGGGTGATTTGCCATTACCACACATGGGTTGGAACACAGTAACCGCGACACCTAACCACCCTCTATTCAAAGATATTGAAGAGGGCGAGTACTTCTACTTTGTACACAGCTTCGCAATGCCAGTGGGTGACTACACAATCGCACAGTGTGATTACGGCAATCCGTTTACTGCCGCAGTGCAAAGTGGCAACTATTATGGTGTTCAGTTCCACCCAGAACGTTCGTCAAAAGCTGGCTCTAAGCTGATTCAGAACTTCTTGGAATTGTAATAAGGATTAGGCAGCGGCTACCGTTGCCAGATAAGGAATGTAAATGATTATTCCCGCGTTAGATTTAATTGAAGGCCAAGTTGTTCGCTTATTTCAAGGGGACTACGGGCAAGTAACAGAATACAAAGTCGATCCAGCAGAGCAGTTCAACCTGTATCACCAAGCTGGCGCTGGCTGGCTTCACCTTGTTGACTTAACAGGTGCAAAAGACACAACGGCTCGTCAGTTAGACTTGATTGCTAAGCTACTGGCTAGCACGCCTGCGAACATCCAGATTGGTGGTGGCGTGCGTAACGAACAAGATGTTGTTGATCTACTAGAAGCTGGCGCACAGCGCGTTGTGGTTGGCTCTACAGCAGTTAAGCAACCTGAGTTGGTTAAAGGTTGGATGGAAAAGTACGGCGCGGAAAAAATCGTGCTGGCTCTGGACATCAACATTGACGAAAGCGGCACACGTAAAGTGGCGATTTCAGGTTGGCAAGAAGATTCAGGCGTGACCATTGAAGCGCTAATTGAAGATTACCTCACGGTTGGCCTTAAACACGTTCTGTGTACAGATATTTCACGTGATGGCACGCTAGAAGGGTCAAACGTAGAGCTCTATGTTGATCTCTGTAAACAGTACCCACAAGTGCAATTCCAATCATCGGGCGGCATTGGCAGCCTAGCTGATATCGAAGCGCTTAAAGGCAGCGGTGTTGCGGGTGTGATTGTGGGTCGTGCGCTACTTGATGGCAAGTTTACCGCAGAGGAGGCATTTGCATGTTGGCAAAGCGAATAATCCCTTGTTTGGATGTCCGTGACGGACAAGTGGTTAAGGGCGTTCAGTTCCGTAACCACGAAATTATTGGTGACATCGTTCCGCTAGCACAACGCTATGCAGAAGAGGGCGCCGATGAATTGGTATTTTATGACATCACCGCATCAAGTGATGGCCGTGTGGTCGATAAAAGCTGGGTGAAACGCGTAGCTGAAGTGATCGATATCCCTTTCTGTGTCGCTGGTGGTATTAAATCAGCAGAAGATGCAGCGCGCATTCTTGAGTTTGGTGCGGATAAAGTGTCAATCAACTCACCGGCATTGGCTAATCCACAGCTGATTACTGACCTTGCTGATAAGTTTGGCGTTCAGTGTATCGTTGTCGGTATCGATTCATACTTCGACAAAGAAACCGGTAAATATCAGGTTTACCAATTTACAGGCGATGAAGCGCGTACTAAAGCAACCAAATGGGAAACCAAAGATTGGGTGCAGGAAGTACAGAAGCGTGGCGCAGGTGAGATTGTGTTAAACATGATGAACCAAGATGGCGTTCGTAACGGCTATGATATCGATCAGTTAAACATGGTGCGTGAAGTGTGTAATGTGCCATTGATTGCCTCTGGTGGAGCTGGTGCAATGGAGCACTTTGCTGAAGCTTATAAAAAGACCAACGTGGATGGAGCACTTGCGGCTTCGGTATTCCACAAACAAGTCATCAATATTGGTGAACTTAAACAGTATTTAAAACAACAAGATGTAGAGGTGCGACTATGAGTTTTGAACCCGTAAGCTTATCAAAAACAGAAGTAGGCGCATTGTCAGAGCGTATTAACTGGGAAAAAGTAGATGGCTTAGTGCCAGCGATTGTTCAAGATTACCAGTCAAGCCAAGTGCTAATGATGGGATACATGAACCCAGCCGCACTTGAGAAAACGGGTGAAACTGGCAATGTGACGTTTTTCTCTCGCACAAAAGAGCGTCTTTGGACGAAAGGTGAAACGTCGGGCAATGTATTGCAACTGCAAAACATCGCCTTGGACTGTGACAGCGACACCTTACTGGTTAAAGTTAATCCCATTGGTCCAACGTGCCACACAGGTACAACAACGTGTTGGGATGGAGACAAGCAAGAAGAGTCTCAGATGGTGTGGCTTCATCAGCTTGAGCAGCTATTGGCTGCCCGCAAGGACGCCGATCCTGAATCTTCTTATACTGCCAGTCTATATGCCCGTGGCACCAAGCGTATTTCGCAAAAAGTGGGCGAAGAAGGCGTTGAAGTCGCGCTTGCGGCGACGTCGGGCGATAAGGCGGAGTTAGTGTGTGAATCAGCAGATTTGATTTACCACCTAATGGTTCTTCTTCAAGACCAAGGCTTATCGATGGATGATGTGGTAAACAAGCTGAAAGAGCGTCATAAGTAAGCTCTCTTTAGATTAATAGAACCGCGTAAAAGACAGACAAAAGCCCCGCAAACAAACATGTTTACGGGGCTTTTTAGTTTTTTAATTTTCAAGATTTCTAAGCCCTACGTCACTTTTCTAACCTCTGACTTTGCGTCATTCCGAGGAGCCTAAGCGACATCAGGAATCTCTTCTCTCAATCTGACTTCTTAGTCGAACGAGTTACCCGCAGCACTTCTTGTATTTCTTACCACTGCCACAAATACACGGATCATTACGGCCGATTTTAAAGCTCTCAACGGTTTGATTTAAGCGTGGGTCAATTTCTGGTTGTGTAGTTTGTTCCTGCTCTGGGAAGGTACCATCAATGTAGTACCAAAGACCGTCTTCACGTATAAAGCGAGAGCGTTCTTGCATGCAGTATTGTGCGCCTTCTTCATTGAAGTAAGCTTTAAACTCAACAAAGCCTTCGTCTTGGTGCGAGCCTACCGCAGTATCGATGACTTCTAGTCCTGCCCAATCACTGTTGATAGATTCGGCAATGCCTTCTCTTTGTGCTTCTGCATTGCAGCTAGGGTGGTAAGTCGCAACAACATAGTCAACCAAACCCAGCACGTGTGCTGAATAACGAGAGCGCATTAATTGCTCTGGTGTTTCAACGGCACTGTGGTTAAGGTGCGCTGATTCACAGCACTGTTGGTAAGTATTGTTGCTACCGCATGGGCATAAAGACATAGTCAGGTCCTGTAAAAATGGCCTCTATTAAGAGGCCATAAATGAATGCGTGGGAGTTTACCAAGAAACGATCGCTCACCAAAGCTTAGTTTCTATTGAAACTATTAAAGCTATAGTACGAAGTATGTTATTTCAGGGCTGGAGCCAATAGCTCTTGGGCCCAAGTTGTCGCTTCGTCATAAGCTTGACCAAGTTGAGCTTCACTCAGTTTGAGAAGCTGGCGAATACGAGTCGCTTCATCCCAACGAGCTTGTTCATAAGCAACGACCATCGCCAATACAGCACCTAACACGCCTTTACGTTGGATAAGGGCCTGTTTAATCTCATCGTCGATTGGCACTGAGTCCAGTACTTGCTTCAACGGTTGGTCAAACAGTGAATCCAGTAGCGAGAACATACCGGTCAAAAAGGCTTGTCCTGGCTCAACCTTCACATTCATCTTCTCGACTAAGAGCTCACATTGACGCGCGCGTAATACCGCTAAACCGTAGAGTGAGTCCGGCTTGTCTTCTTTCGCTGATGCGATCGCCACAAGTGAAACGAACTTACGCAGCTTTTGTTCACCAAGGTAAATAAGCGCTTGGCGGAATGAACGAATCGTTGTTGGTGAACCGCCAGCGGAGTTTACGTAGGTAAGTAGCTTATACGACATGGTCACATCGAGCGTAATCAAACGCTCTACTTCACCAAAGTCGATAGGGTCGTGCGCAATCTCTTTTAACAGCTGAACAGTCGTCAGGAATGCCGGGTTGAGCGCACGCGTTTGGATCATCTCTGGCTTGCTAAAGAAATAACCTTGAAAGTAGGTGAAGCCTGCTTTTTTCGCTTCTTGGTATTCTTCGTACGTTTCTACTTTCTCAGCAAGGAACTTGATATCTAGCCCTTTGAGAGAGTTCATAAACATCGCTGCTTTGGCAATTGGCGTCAAACGGATATCGAACTTGATAATTGAAACGTAGGGTAAGAAGCGCTTCCAAGCTTTACTTGGCACAAAGTCGTCTAGCGCAATGGTATAACCCGCGTCAAAGATGGTTTTGATTGCTTCAAGTAATTCGTCTGTTGGTTCGCAGTCTTCAAGAACCTCAACAACGAGGCTTTCTTTGGGGAACAGAGTAGGGACTAAGTTGATTAGGCTTGCATATGGGAAGTTCACGAACCCAAGCTTATCACCCAACGTATTATAGTGGGTCGATAAGAAGTGATCGGAAAGCAAACGGCTAGTAGCGAGCTCCGGCTCTACTTCAGGGAAAGTGTTCTTAGGACCATCCCTGAATAGCAACTCGTAACCTATGGTTTTCTTGCCTGTGTCGAGTATTGGTTGACGCGCTACGTATGAATATTTCAACTTGGTACTGTGTTCGGTTTATTTCTGGTAGAGAGATAATAGCTAATTCACTAGAAATTACCATACACTTTCTAAGAAAGTCTGACCGACAATAATAATCAAAGTGAAAGTTTAAGCGTGATGTTAAAAGCTATTGCTAAACGCTCGATTCTGTAGTTCAAAACTTTGCGGCGTGAACACCAGCACTGAGCCTTGCGTATACCAATCGCCAAGTACGATACGGGTTTTAGTGCAATTGTTAGCATTAAATGTATGGATGTCTGGGCGGTGAGTATGGCCGTGGATCATCAGATCGACATTGTTTCGTTCCATCACATCTTCGACTTCTTGCTGTGTCACATCCATGATGTCGAGAGACTTGGTCTGCTTGTCATCTTTGATATCTGATTGAACCTTTGAAACAATTTTCTTCTTGATGAAAAATGGAATTCGGTTGAAGACCCATTGTAACCATGGCTGATGCACTTTTTCGCGAAAGGCGAGGTACTTTACATCTTCAGTACATAGAGTGTCTCCATGCAATACTACCGCTTTTTGCCCGTAGATATCGATCGTAGAAACTTCGTCGAGAAGTTGTACGCCCGTTTGCTTAGCAAATTTTTTGCCGACTAAGAAGTCGCGGTTCCCTTGAGTAAAGTAACAAGGCACGCCTGTTTTCACTAAGTCGATAAACGCTTGGCGGATAGAAGTCGCGAATTCACTCTTATCATCGTCACCAATCCAGAATTCGAAAAGGTCACCTAATACGTAAAGTGCATCCGCTTCTACGGCTTCTTTCTTCATAAAGGTTAAGAAGCAGTCTGTGATGTCTTGTCGTGACGGAGAAAGGTGCAGATCTGATATAAAATATGTTTTCATAGGTCTAAAAAAAGGGAGCGATTCGCTCCCTATATCCTGATTTTATCGGCTCATCAATACTAACCGAAAGCGATGAATTAAGCTTCGATTGTAGTACCAGTGATGATCACTTCTTCTAGAGGTACATCTTGGTGCATACCCATAGAACCAGTGCTAACACCTTTAATCTTGTTTACGATGTCCATGCCTTCAACAACTTCTGCGAATACACAGTAGCCCCAACCGTCTAGGCTTTCGCTACGGAAGTTTAGGAAAGAGTTGTCGTTAACGTTGATGAAGAACTGAGAGCTGGCTGAATGCGGTTCCATAGTACGAGCCATTGCTAGCGTACCAACTTTGTTCGCTAGACCGTTGTTTGCTTCGTTCTTGATCGTTGCACGAGTTGCCTTTTCTTTAAGGCCAGAAGTCATGCCGCCGCCTTGAATCATGAAACCATCGATAACACGGTGGAATAGTGTGTTGTCGTAGAAACCGTCACGGCAATACTGTAGAAAGTTTGCGCTTGTTTCTGGTGCTTTTTCTTCGTTAAGTTGAACTTTGATATCACCAAAATTTGTGTGAAGGATGATCATGATTGTTACCTTACTGTCTTTTTAATATGAAGTTCGAATTCTAGCGCATGTTGGCGGACTTTCAAATCATCAAATCATTCACTTAACTCAGATGTTTAAAGTAATTCCTGCTTTTGGGGATTACCTATTAAGGTATGACTTGTTATACTGCGAGCTTATTTTGATTAATCCATAAAATAGATAGAGATCATGCTGAAGATATATAACACGCTCACAAGACAGAAAGAGGAATTCAAACCAATTACAGCTGGCAAAGTCGGCATGTATGTCTGTGGGGTAACCATATACGATCTCTGTCATATTGGTCATGGTCGTACGTTCGTTTCTTTCGACGTAGTAACTCGTTACCTTCGTTACCTTGGTTACGATTTGAACTTCGTTCGTAACATCACAGATATCGATGACAAAATCATCAAGCGCGCTAACGAAAACGGTGAGTCTTGTGACTCTCTGACTGAGCGTTTAATCGGTGAGATGCACGCTGACTTTGATGCATTGAACATGAAGCGTCCAGATGTTGAGCCTCGTGCGACAGAATACATCACTGAAATCATCGAGCTTGTTGAAAAGCTGATTGAACGTGGTTTCGCATACGTTGCAAGCAACGGCGACGTGATGTTTGAAGTAAAGAAATTCGACGAATACGGTAAGCTTTCTAAGCAAGACCTTGATCAGCTTCAAGCGGGTGCTCGCGTTGATGTTGAATCTGCAAAACGTAGTCCATTAGACTTCGTTCTTTGGAAGATGTCTAAACCAGGTGAACCTACATGGGAATCGCCATGGGGCCCGGGTCGTCCAGGTTGGCACATCGAATGTTCAGCAATGAACTCGTCTATTCTTGGTAACCACTTCGATATCCACGGTGGTGGTTCAGATCTGCAGTTCCCTCACCACGAAAACGAAATCGCACAGTCTTGCTGCGCGCACGGCACTCAGTATGTAAATACTTGGATGCACAGTGGTATGGTGATGGTAGACAAAGAAAAGATGTCTAAGTCACTAGGTAACTTCTTCACTATCCGTGACGTTCTAGCACATTACGATGCTGAAACGGTACGTTACTTCCTAATGTCTGGTCACTACCGTAGCCAGCTAAACTACAGCGAAGATAACCTAAACCAAGCTCGCGCATCACTAGAGCGTCTATACACGTCACTTCGTGGTCTAGACCTTACAGCAGCTCCTGCTGGTGGCGAAGAGTACGTGACTCGATTCTCTACAGCGATGAACGATGATTTCAACACACCTGAAGCTTATTCAGTACTGTTTGAAATGGCTCGTGAAATCAACCGTATCAAGCCTGAAAGCATTGAAAGAGCAAGCGGACTTGGTGCACTGATGCGTGAACTAGCAGACATCATCGGTATTCTTCACCAAGAGCCAGAAGCCTTCCTACAAGGCGATGCGGCAGGTAACGGCGACGAAGTGGCTGAAATCGAAGCGTTGATCAAACTGCGTAACGATTCTCGTGCTTCAAAGGATTGGGCAAACGCCGATCTTGCACGTGATAAGCTAAACGAGTTGGGTATTGTTCTGGAAGATGGCCCAGAAGGTACGACTTGGCGTCGTAAGTAAATCTTATAAAAAGGGCTGATTTTCAGCCCTTTTTTCTAGCACGAATTCTCTATTTTCACCTTTTCTATCTTCAACTTTTAATTAACAGGAATATTTCTGTGGCTCAGATGTATTTTTATTACTCGGCAATGAATGCGGGTAAATCAACAACGCTTCTTCAATCTTCATTCAACTACCAAGAACGTGGCATGACGCCAGTGATCTTTACGGCAGCGTTGGACGATCGCTATGGTATCGGTAAAGTGAGCTCACGAATTGGTCTGCAATCTGAAGCTCAGCTGTTTAAAAATGACACCAACATGTTTGATGCGATCAAAAAGCTCAATGAGGAAGAAAAGCGTCATTGTGTGTTGATCGATGAGTGCCAATTTTTATCGAAGGAGCAGGTGTACCAATTAACAGAGGTGGTTGATAAGCTGCATATCCCAGTACTTTGTTACGGCCTACGTACCGATTTCTTGGGTGAACTGTTTGAAGGTAGCCGTTACTTACTGTCTTGGGCAGATAAACTTGTTGAGCTTAAAACAATTTGTCACTGTGGCCGTAAAGCGAACATGGTCATTCGTACCGACGAGCATGGTGTGGCGATTGCTGAAGGTGACCAAGTAGCTATTGGTGGTAACGATAAATACGTTTCTGTTTGCCGTCTGCACTACAAAGAAGCGTTAGGTAAATAAGCTGACCTACAGATGCTGACATTGCTAACGCGAAAGAACGAAAAACGGTGACCAAGTGTCACCGTTTTTGTTTATTGGGCCTGTGTTTTGCTTTCTTCCAAGCCGAGCTTTTGTTTTATTTCCTGCCGAGCTTTTACTTTGTTCAAAGTCTAACTTTTGCTTATTCGAAACCGAGCTTCTTCAATGCTTGATAGGCGTGGTCAACGTCGTCGGGGATCGGCATCTCAATCTGAAAGCCTTTCGCTGGGTAGATTTTGATTCGCTCATAATCAGCAATTAATGCGCCTAACACCATGTCTAACGGTAGCTCTTCGTTAAAGTAATCATCCCAAGTTTGCCATCGTGACGTCACGGTAATCTCGGAAGTTTCGTCAGGCCACTGTTTACTGAAGGTGGCGTAGGTACGTTTCTCCATGAAGGGCTTCTGAACTAAGGTTAACCTCTTCGGCGATAACCCTTTTTCTGTCAGCAACTCATGAGTGAATCGTACATTTTCCCCAGTATTTGTCGCGTGTTTCTCTATGATAATGTCAGAGTCAGGCACACCACAATCTCGTGCGATAGAAGCGAATGCTTCTGCTTCTGAGCGCTCAAAGCTTCCTTCGGTAAAGCGTCCAACACCGCCAGAAAAAACGATGTAAGGCGCGACCTTTTGGTGATAAAGCTCGGCTGCATATTCAGCGACGCGAGTATCGTTGCTACACAATACAAAGATACAGTCGGAAGGCGTAACCTTGTGACCCATAGACATAAAGTTCCAAAGGGTGTCGACTGAGCGATGCAGTTTTATGTTGGGATCTTTGTTAGCTATAGATTGTTCAGTCATGAAGTGCGTCCAGTGTGGATTCGAATTTAAATGAATAACCTAAGTCGAGAATCTTCTTCGAAGAGATTAACTTGTCTGGGGTATCAACAACAGCGGGCAGAGGCTCACTGCTGTTGGCGCTTTTCAGTGCCGCGGCATAAAACTCCGCCTTACTGACTGTATTTGGTGTGGTCACGTTAACTATTTCATTGTGCAGTTGACTGATAGCGAAATCGACAGCACCAATTGCATCATCAAGGTGCAGCATGTTGGCTGGAGCTTGAGTGCTGACTTGTTTTAACTTGCTTGCGAAGCGTGATGGGTGACGGCTTGGGCCGATTAAGCCACTAAAGCGAAGAATGGTGTAGTCGATACCGGAATCAATCACTGACTGTTCAGCTTGCAGCATGATTCGTGCGTTATCGGAAAATAAAGACGCGTGCTCGTTATCTGAGGTCGAAAGGGGGAGTGATGCATCCAGCTCGTTCAGCACACCCGGCTTAGTTGGGTATACCGTAGTTGAACTAACCATAATGAGCTTTTTAATGTTGGCCTTTTGGCATGCATTGGTGAGTTGCTGCCAGTAGTCGGCATACTCTTGTCCTGCTCCTTTTCTAAAGCCAGGAGGGAAGCTGCCAATCACAATTTCAGTGTTGTTTTCGAGTAACAATGAATAGAGTCGCCCGATAGTCTGTTGTGGATCGGATGAATCAAAGCTAAACACTTCACATGGAATTTGTTCGCTACCAATGGCATCTGCTCCCGCTTGGGTCGTTTTCGTGACCACTACTCGGTTACCATGTTTTTCTAAATGTTCAGATAAAGGTGCACCTACCCATCCTGCACCGACAATAAATATAGAAGCCATGTGTTCCTCACAACTGCAAATGACGAATTTACAATAAGCCTAACAAAGCTTTGCCCAAAAATGAAAAAACTCCACGGCCGAAGCAAGTGGAGTTTTTACTAGAACAATGGAGCTTTAGTTTAGTACGCGAAGAAGCTTGTCTGCGCGCTCTGCCATCTCGATACCTTCATCTGTTAGGTAACCGCCGTCTGGCTGAGTACAAAGGTTTTTTTCGAATAGGCGCTTAACAGCGTCTTGAGTTTCTTGAGCAGCCTCTTGATGGACTTTAATTCCAGTAGCTGCACTACTTACATCAAATTGAAGAAGGAGGTTTAAATCAGCAATATGTTCAGCGTTGTACTTCATAATTAACCTATATATTCATAACGTTCTCTACCTTCACCTTAGTGCGCATTCTCGGCTCAGGCAATAGCAAATAAAGAGAATTGATAAGTGATACCAAATTGATTGATTAATCATCGAGTGATGAGTTTATTTTGGTTATATTGGGTGATTTGCACCCACTTAAATCATCAGTGATGTTTATTGCTAAGTGGTTGTAATATATTGTGACTAGAAATAATTTGCATTGAGCGAATATTGTATAAAAAGGATATGCATAAGTGAGAGCGAACAAAGTAGCATTAACGATCAGTATGCTATTTGCTATCTCAGGTTGTCAAAGCACACCCTCAGAGCAGACAGACGCGAACCAAACCACAAACAACAATAATGAATCGACAATAGAGGTCCGTTCATTTCAGTCTGTCCAAAGCGTTTACTCCGAATGGGAAGTTAAGCTTGAAGATCATGATCAATTGTCTCTCTATGCACCAGAGAATTACAATGAACTATTAGACGCATGGGATGATGCTGAAAGCATTTATGCGGACTTACTTAAAGACGAAACTCGGATAACCAAGAGTTACTCCATTTTTTCGAGCCTAACTTACGCTGAAGCCTTCGATGAAAAAATCGCTTTGATCAAATCAAACTATGACTCGATCTTAGTGTTAAAGAAGAAGGCTGATCGAGTACTTGCGGATTCGATTGTCCAAATGGATTACCTGAAGTTTCTTGGCGCAGATACCATGTTTACCTCGAGCTACAAACGTTTGTATTCAGAATACAGCGAGTTGTTCGAGTATGTGCTGGTCGATGAGCTTGAAGACGCTCAAGAAGCGCAGGTGGAATTTCTTAACAATGCTCGCTTATTAGAAGTTAAAGTGGCGCATAAGAAATACATCGAACCTTTGAAGAACGAATTAGAGTTCTTGGAAGATGAAGATTTTGATGACGTTGCTCCGCTTACCTTTGCTAAGGCAGCATCTCAAATTGCGTTGGCCGAAAGCCAAGTGAAAGCTAGCCCTCGTGAAAAGTCGATCATTGAAGACGCGGTTCACGCTGCAGAGTTTGAATTGAACCACGTGCGCAGTGTCGCTCATGAAGTCAAAGTGCTGGCGAGCGTAAAAGGCGACCAGTTCGAACAGTCGGTTTTGAATGCCGAGAACCAGCTACTGAGCATTTCACAAATCGTTAATGATGAAGATTACCGTGATGTTGGTTTACGTCAGCAATCACAGAAGATAGTAGCGAGTGTTAAGGCGTTAAAAAGCTCTGATATGACAGGGCTTTTAAAGTCAGAGATTGAAACTTTGACTGAGCAATTGGCTAAGCTGGAGTCTGAAAACCAGAAGCAAGCGCAGCAACTGTCTGAAGCAACCAAGCACAGTGAGTTGCTCGGTGAGCAGATTACCAAGAGTGATGCTCACATTAAAAGCTTAGAAGAGTTAGTGGATAGTTTGAAAAGCTTAGGTGGCAAAGTTGCCAACGAAAGTGACTCTGGTGTGATGTCCCCGGCTGTTGAATCTACTCTAGAGGATTCAACCCTAGAACAATCATCAGAAGAAGTGATTGAACCTTCGGTTTAGCATCACTAATTTCTTTATTTGTGATTGAGTTAAAAGCGCCTTAGGGCGCTTTTTTACGTTCTGTTGATCTATGTCAAAATCTAGAAATAAAAGCGCTCTGTGAGCCATTTTAGTGTACGTTATTCTTTTGGTTTTAACGTAACTTGTTGATATTTATAGGTGTGTTATTTTCTATGCTGATAACTAATCATTCAGCAGAGTTTTCTTTTTACTACTAAAGTCGTATGAATTTGGAATAACTCGGACTATTTGCTTTCAACAAGGCTGTTAGAGCTATTTTGTGCCTAAAATAGCTCTTGAATTCAGAAATGAAAGAGAGGATTATCGCGCTCCCGACGACATGTTTCAAAATGTAAATCATCATGAATCTAAACCAATTTGACTCATTATTACCGCCACAAATGGCTGAGCGCGCTGCAGATATTGGCGTAGGTAAAGCAACCAAAGATCCAATCAAATCTTTTCTCCTAGCGATTTCCGCTGGCATACACATCGGTATTGCGTTTGTGTTCTACACCATCGTAACGACTGGTGCTGGTGATTTGCCTTGGGGTATTACTCGCCTATTAGGTGGCCTTGCATTTAGCTTGGGTTTAATTCTCGTTGTTGTTACCGGTGGTGAGCTATTTACCAGTTCGGTGCTGACTCTGGTTGCTCGTGCAAGTGGCAAGATTAGTTGGCGCACGCTCGTTAAGAACTGGGCTACAGTTTATGTAGGTAACTTGATTGGCGCATTGCTGCTGGTGGCTTGTATGTTACTGACCAAACAGTACATGTTCGACCACGGTCAAGTGGGTTTGAATGCAATGGCGATCTCCCAACATAAGATGCACCACGATTTTATCCAAGCTATCGCGCTCGGCATCATGTGTAATGTATTGGTTTGTATCGCGGTATGGATGACGTTTAGTGGACGCACACTGACTGACAAAATTGCGGTAATGATTTTGCCTGTTGCGATGTTCGTATCGGCTGGTTTCGAGCACTGTATTGCGAATATGTTCCAAGTGCCTTTAGCTATCGGCATCAAAACATTTGCTCCGGCTGAATTTTGGACAATGACAGGCGCTAACCCAGCGGACTATGTTGATCTGAACATGGCGGACTTTTTGATGAACAACTTGCTGCCCGTTACCATCGGTAACATCATTGGCGGCGGTATCTTTGTTGGCATGTGGTACTGGTTGATCTACCTACGTGACTAATAAAGGTGGCGCTATCGACAAAGATGGCGTGACTAACTCAGTTGACGAGATGAGTTAAGGCGCAGTGAAAACACTGAACTGACTTATGACATTTACAAGACGGTCTGCATTGCAGGCCGTTTTTTATTTGTGGAAAACCTACTTCTTCATCTCTCTAATGATCATCTGAGTACGCAACAGCGCTGATTACCATGTGTGTATATGTCTTTGAAATCACCCAAAGATCAAAGGCGATGATCTTCCCTTGGGTCGAAATGGACAAAAAAGGATCTATATTGATTTGGTTATCCACAGTTTCTGTGGATAACCTGTCTCAAATTCAGTGAGTAACCAGATCTAAGTGGAGCAGGGAGGCTATTTCGAAGGCTGTATTTGAGCGAGAACTCGCCCTTCTTTGGTTAAAGATGTCTTCAATGAGAGGTGAAGTGCAAGTGCTAAAGAGCAGCTCATCATCACGAAAATCGCCAGCATGATCATCAGTTGATACTTAATCGCGATCATCGGTGAAGCACCACCTAAGATCTGTCCAGTCATCATTCCCGGCAGCGTTACTAAGCCTGTGGTTGCCATAGAGGCCATGATAGGGGACATCGCTTTCTGTATTGCATTACGTACAAAAGGCGCAGCAGCATAAGTAGGAGACGCGCCTAACGCGATTGCTGCTTCATATTCTGATTTCTGTGTTTCAAAGGCACCAAACAGGTTCTGCAATGCCACGATATTACTGCTTAAGCTATTACCCAATAACATCCCTGCGATTGGGATAAGGTACTGCGCGTTAAAAACCGGTGTCGGCTTAATGATGAAAAAGCAGATGAACAAGACAATAGGTACACAAGTTACCGCAAGGCTAACGGCGACAGGAGCCAAAAGTAGGTTTCTTGGCAGTCTAGATTTTTCAACAATCGAGCTTGCACCGACGATAATCATAGTAAATAACCACAGCAAATTGACCCACAAACTATTCAAAGTGAACAAGTATTCTAGGTAAAGTCCCACCAGAAATAGCTGAATAACCATACGAATGATGCTGATAGAAGCCTCTTTGCCAAGGCCGAGTTTTAACTTGTGGTTGATGGTAATGGGTAGCAAGAGAAGTGAGCTGAAGAACAATAACTGCCACCAAGATATATCAATAACGTCTTGCATAATGTTTCCTTTTAAGTAGGTCCCCATCATATCTGAAAGTGCCAAATGATGCATTTCAGCTTCTCAGCCGTTGCTTTAAAAAATACTCAATAATTTAACAATCAAACCACAAAATATTGGTTTTTTGAGGCATTTTTGGCTACTACTTAGTAGGTAAAACGTTAAAATTGGTTACAATAAGGTTGCGCAGGTGTTGGAATTTAACATTTGTGAAATATACTTAATTCTTCACATTTGTTAATACTTTTTAATAACTTTGTTTAACTAAAAACAACTTTGGATGAGCTCAAAAAAGTATTGATTAGCAAGGGTTATAACGGGAGATTTGATTGAACCCTACTTTGAGTATGGTCTAAAATTTGTCGTTAGATACTTAAGAACTTTAGCCCCATAGAATGGGTTACTCGAAATTACTAAATACAAAATAGGCAAAATGTATGAGTGATGTTAATAAAATTGAAACTAGCGAAAAACATTCGCTGGAGTGGAAGTCTTTCCTCTTCATCGCGGTGGTTCTCTTCCCAATATTAAGTGTGGCTTTTGTAGGCGGTTACGGCTTCCTAGTTTGGGCACTGCAAGTGTTTGTATTCGGACCTCCAGGTGCTCACGGCGGCATGTAATGCCCTCTTGTAACAACATTTTTTAAAATCAATATTTAAGAGAGCTAAACATGAAATCATTTTTAGTTAAATTATGGCGCACAATGACTCGCCCAGCAGTACACATCAGTCTTGGTGTACTAACTATGGGTGGCTTTATCGCCGGTGTTATTTTCTGGGGCGGTTTTAACACAGCTCTAGAGCACACAAATACAGAAGAATTCTGTGTAAGCTGTCACACCATGCGTGACAACGTATACGTAGAACTACAAGAAACGGTTCACTGGAAAAACACTTCTGGTGTACGTGCTACTTGTCCTGACTGTCACGTTCCACATGAATGGACAGCAAAAATCGCTCGTAAGATGCAAGCTTCTAAAGAAGTATTCGCTCAAGTATTTGGTGACCTAGATACGCCTGAGAAATTCGAAGCTCGTCGTATCGAACTGGCTAAACACGAATGGGATCGCTTCTCTTCGAACAAATCTCTAGAGTGTAAAAACTGCCACAACTACGATTCAATGGATTTCGAAAACATGCGCCCAACAGCGCGTATCCAGATGAAGAACGCGGCAGAGCGTGATCAAAGCTGTGTTGACTGTCACAAAGGTATTGCTCACAACCTTCCATTAGATATGGCATCAGCGAGCGGTATTGTTGGCGAGCTAGAAAACGTAGCAAGCAGCACATCTTACGCAAATGGTTCAGACGTGATCTCTATTCGTCACCTACCAATGTACACAGATGAAACAGCTGAAGTTGAAGCGGGTCTATTAAGCCCTGCAAGTAAAGTTGCGGTTATCGACGAAAAAGGCGATATGATCAAGATTCAAATCGACGGTTGGCGTAAAGCGAAAGGCTTCGGACGTGTAATCCAAGAAGACTTCGGTATGAACATCTCAACTGCAATCTTGACGAAAGAAGTATCTCAAAGTGACGTTATCACTGTTGGTGAGAAGAAAGAAGATGAGCTTACTGGCCTTCCATGGGAAGAAGTTAACCTAGCACTTTGGATGAAGAAAGAGTCTATGGTTGATAACTTCGCTCCAATCTGGAACGCAGCGGGTCAAGCGTACCAATCTAACTGTTCAACGTGTCACTCACAGCCAGATGAAGCTCACTTCAGCGCTAACGGTTGGGTAGGCATGCTAGATGGTATGATTGCATTCGTTAACTTCGATACAGATACAGAAGCACTGGTTCTTAAGTATCTACAGAAGCACTCATCAGATTTTTCTGAAGGCCATCACTAATAAGACGTCAATTGGAGTAACACAATGGCAATTACAAGAAGAAGTTTTCTGAAAGGTGTCGCTACTACAAGTGCGGCATCGGTTATCGGTCCAAGCTTATTGGCGTCGGCATCAGCGTCTGCAGCAGAAACAGACGGTGCGTGGAAAGTCTCTGGTTCTCACTGGGGTGCATTCCGAGCTCGCGTTTACGCGGGTAAAGTACAAGAAATTAAACCTCTAGAAATCGATCAGCACCCAACAGAGATGCTGAAAGGTATTAAAGGTATTATCTACAGCCCATCACGTGTGCGTTACCCAATGGTTCGCCTAGATTGGTTGAAGAAGCATAAGTACAGCGCAGACACGCGTGGTAACAACCGCTTTATTCGTGTGACTTGGGATGAGGCACTAGACCTTGTTTACCGCGAGCTAGAGCGCGTACAGAAAGATTACGGTCCATGGGCGCTTCACACAGGTCAAACTGGTTGGAGACAAACAGGTCAGTTCCATAGCTGTACTAACCACATGCAACGTGCAATGGCACTTCACGGTTACTCTGTGAAGAAAATCGGTGACTACTCAACAGGTGCTGGTCAAACGATCATGCCTTACGTGCTAGGTTCTACTGAAGTTTACGCACAAGGTACATCTTGGGAACTTATCCTAGAAAACAGTGACAACATTGTTCTTTGGGGTAACGATCCAGTTAAAAACCTTCAAGTAGGTTGGACATGTGAGACTCACGAGTCGTTCGCATACCTAGAACAGCTGAAAGAAAAAGTTGCTAAGAAAGAGATCAACGTTGTTTCTGTTGACCCTGTTAAAAACAAAACAGGTCGTTACCTAGAAAACGAGCAAATGTACATCAACCCACAAACTGATGTGGCGTTCATGCTTGGTGTTGCTCACGTTCTTTACAACGAAGGCCTATACGACAAGAAGTTCATCGAAACTTACTGTCTAGGTTTTGAAGATTTCATCAAGTACGTTCAAGGTGAAACGAAAGACAGAGTTGAGAAGACGCCAGAATGGGCTTCTGCTATCTGTGGCGCAAGCGCGGACTCTATTCGTGACTTCGCTAAGATGCTGGTTAACGGTCGTACGCAGATCCTTGTGGGTTGGAGTATCCAACGTCAAGAGCACGGTGAACAGCCTTACTGGATGTGTGCAGTTATCGCAGCAATGGTTGGCCAAATTGGTCTTCCGGGCGGTGGTATCTCTTACGGTCACCACTACTCTGGTATCGGTGTATCTTCAACTGGCTTCGCTGCTCCGGGTTCATTCCCGCTGAACATCGACAAAGGTCAATCGCCTAAGCACACTAACACTGATTACAACGGTTACAGCCGCGTAATCCCTGTTGCTCGTTGGGTAGATAGCCTGTTAGAGCCAGGTAAGAAGATCAAAGCAAACGGCGCAACAGTGACACTGCCTGACATCAAGATGATGGTATTCAGTGGTAACAACCCGTGGCACCACCACCAAGATCGCAACAAGATGCGTAAAGCATTCAAGAGCCTACAAACTGTAGTGGCTGTTGATTTCGCTTGGACTGCAACTTGTCGTCACTCTGATATTGTTCTTCCAGCTTGTACTCAGTGGGAACGTAACGATATCGATGGTTACGGCGCGTACTCTGGCCGTGGTTTGATCGCAATGCACAAGCTAGTGGATCCTCTGTTCCAGTCTAAGACTGACTTCGAGATCATGTCTAGCCTAACTAAGCGTTGGGGTCGTTACGACGATTACACGCGTGGTATGGACGAAATGCAGTGGGTTAAATCTCTGTACGACGAATGTCGCGCATCAAACGAAGGTAGCTTCGAAATGCCTGAGTTTGCTGAGTTCTGGGAGAAAGGTTTCCTAGACTTCGGCAAAGGTAAGCCATGGACTCGTCACGCTTCATTCCGTGAAGATCCAGAGATCAACGCACTAGGCACGCCTTCTGGTTTCATCGAAATCACAAGCCGTACTGTTGGCAACATGGGTTACGAGCACTGTCAAGAACACCCAATGTGGTTCGAGAAATCTGAACGTTCACACGGTGGTCCAGGCTCTGACAAGCACCCGTACTGGCTACAATCTTGTCACCCAGACAAGCGTCTTCACTCTCAGATGTGTGAATCTGAAGAGTGGCGTGCGACTTACGCGGTACAAGGCCGTGAGCCAATCTACATCAACCCAGTAGATGCTAAGAAGAAAGGCATCAAAGATGGCGATGTAGTACGTGTGTTTAACGACCGTGGTCAACTACTAGCAGGTGCTGTTCTAATGGATAGCTACGCTCCTGGTGTTGTTCGTATCGAAGAAGGTGCTTGGTACGGTCCGATCAACGAGAAAGTGGGCGCGCTAGATACATACGGCGATCCAAACACACTGACTCAAGATATCGGTACGTCTGAACTTGCTCAAGCAACGTCAGCAAACACATGTTTGGTTGATTTCGAGAAGTTCCAAGGCAAACTGCCTCCAGTAACTTCATTCGGTGGTCCAATCGAAGTTTCTTAAGTCTTGTCTTAAGAACCAAGATTAAAGCTTGAATTAAAGCCCCTGTAAGCACTCTTACAGGGGCTTTTTGTATTTTTGATATCAGTGTTGGTGTTTCTAAATAAGCATTATACAGGGCTAATAGAGGGCGTTTTTGAGACAGGCTGTAACGCGCTGTTTGAGAGAGGTGGTAGAAGCAGTGAAGCAGGAAGGGAATGTAAAAAGAACCTGTGGAAAGACTTAAGCAGGCGGAAACAAAAAGGCCGATACAAAGTACAGACCTTACAGAAGCCTATGTAGTTAACTCTGATCAAGTTAGATCTCAAACATAAACCAATAGCCATAAGCACAGATTAAAGCGGGCACACTTGAATACAAGGTTGCGACCAGTGCTGCTTTCGGTGCCATCGCAATCGCAGGGAATAGCGCATCTCCATCATTTGAAATTGCGTTACCTACCTGAGCCGAAAGTGGCAGGGCGCCTGAAAGGTATAAGCTAGTGACCAATAATTGCGGTCCACAGCCCGGTAGCAAACCCATCAACACGCCAGCCAGGGGGAGCATGATGCCCCAGCTTGAGAATAGCGTCGCAAAATCAACATTTGCTATCACAGAGCCAAATTCAAAGAAAAGAAAGGCAACCACCACCCAAGCGGTGACAAAGTTTGTATCTTGAGCGGTCTTTTGCAATGGGTGAGAGCCTATACACTTTTCGTCCTCACTCACGGCTGATTTGTAATCCTCAATTTCACGGGTTAGCCCCCACAGAAACATCGAGCTGATCAGCAAAACTGTCCCCGCCCATTCCATCGACATTTCAGGCAAAGCGAGCAGCTCGTTCACATCGACTTGAAAAGAGCCAAGTAGGGCAACGGCAGCACCCGGAATAATCAGTACAGACCACAGGTAACCTTGCAGGTTTATCGCTTTTTTAGAGACCGATTCTTTGTCTTGAGATTGAGAAGCACAGCTGCTCACCACTTCATTTTTCTCTGCTTTTTTTGGGCGTAAGAAGTCGTCTGCGTGAAACAAGTTAATGATTCGGCCTGACGCAGTACCCACGATCACGCCCATCGCCATCATGGCTAAACCTGTCTTAGGCTCGCTCGCTATGAGCAGGAACGCCGCGTCACCCATGGTTGAGACGAGCACCGCAACTACCGCACCAAATCCGAGTTTTCCCGAGATAAATTGTGTGGTTACCACTATCGCACCGCCACAGCCGGGCAACGCGCCCATGAGAGCCGCGAATACCACTTGGTTTGAACGAGATTGATGGACGAGCTTATTGAAGACGTTATCTTTGTTTATGTACAGACTTAACCAGTGGTAAATAGCCAAGGTTAAAGCAACATAACAAGACACTGCCCAAAACGCGTCTGACAAAGTAGTCACCGTCAGCTCTCGTGTAGCTGGGGCTGCAACCAAAGCTGCAAGTGAGACAGGCAAAAGCAGGCGCTTAAATGACAGTGAAAACTGAGTTGTTTTCGCAGCACTACTGCTTGGCAAAAAAGAGATTAGTCGATCCATAGGTGTTACTCAAAATTAGTGGCTTAAGATAAATATATACGAATGATAATAATTATCAATTGCATTTGTTGTTTTTTTATCTATTGTTACTATTGGCTAAACCCACGAAACATGACCAATCTAAAAAAATGAGGTAAAGTATGGCTAATAAAGAGAGGCTCTAAAGGTAGAGTCATAATTGTTAGTGTAATAGGAAGAAACATGATTTTAGTTGTTGGTCACAAAAACCCTGATAGTGACAGTATTTGTAGTGCGTTAGTTGCAACTGAGCTTCTTAAGGCTCGTGGCGAGGAAGCGACACCAATTCGACAAGGCGAGATCAACCGCGAAACTCAACACATTCTAGAAGTCGCTGGTGCTGAAAAGCCAGAGCTTCGTACTTCTGTTGCTGGTGAGAAAATCTGGCTAGTAGACTACTCAGATCTAGCACAAGCACCAGATGATGTTGCTGATGCAGAGATCGTAGGTATTGTTGATCACCACCGTCTAGGCGACGTGATGACAGTAAACCCAATGGAAGCTTGGATCTGGCCTGTTGGTTGTACAAACACTGTACTTTTCAACATGTTCAAGATTGAAGGTCACGCAATCTCTCAACAAATCGCTAAACTAATGATGTCTGCAATTCTTTCAGACACAGTTGGTTTCGCTTCTCCAACATGTACTCAAAAAGACAAAGACGCGGTTGCTGAGCTTGCTGAAATTGCTGGCGTAACTGACGTTGATGCATTCATCAAAGCGCTTCTAATCGCAAAAACAAACATCGAAGGCCTATCTGCTGCACAGCTAGTAGAAAAAGACCTTAAAGGCTACCCATTCAACGGTCGTGATGTTGTTGTTGGTCAAGTTGAACTTGCGACTCTTGAGCAAGTAGACGGCATGATCGAAGCGCTAGAAGCTGATCTTGAAGAGCGTTGTGAGAAAGACGGTCTAGCGTTCGCTGCGGTAATGCTAACAGATATCACTACTGCTCAAACTCGTCTTCTATACAAAGGTGAGTGGGCTGAGAAATTGTTTAAGCACGAGAAAGGCGGCGTATTAATGATGGAAAATACACTAAGCCGTAAGAAGCAAGGCTGGCCTTGGCTACAAGGTGAGCTTGTTTAATCAAGTCGCTTAATATTAAACGCCTGCTTATTTAGCAGGCGTTTTTCTTTGAAGTAGACTTTCTTCTTCATCGATAATGTTTGAAGTTAACAACACTCGGCATAAAATAGCTTTAAGAGCAAAGTTACTGACTAAAGTAGGAAATTAAGATGACTACACAGCTAGACGATAAAAAAATCGCTGAAATCAACAAGTATACGGGCGAGCAACGCCTGAAATACTGTGTGAAAGAAATCGTAGCAAACCGTGAAGTATGGATCTTAACCGATGAACACGGTTGTGTAATGCTGAACACAGAAGATGAAGATTGTGTTCCAGTATGGCCAAACCAAGAGTTCGCAGAATCATGGGCAACGGGTGATTGGTCTGAGTGTAAAGCTGAGTCTATTTCGTTGAACAAATGGCACAGTCGCTGGACGAACGGTCTAGAAGACGACGAACTTGCTGTTGTAGTATTCCCGAACGAGCAAGAAGAAGGCGTTATCTTGTTCCCGGATGAGTTCGACTTCGAATTGAAAAAGCAGGCAGCTAAGCGCTAGTTCTTTCGTAATACAGTAACATCGTAAGTCAGCGTTGCCTTTCTTAGGCAGCGCTATCATTCAATTATCCCATCTAAGTTACTTCCAACGTATATTCGTCAATACCCAATCAACTGATACAAAGGCGCTTGCTGTGCGGCTTTAGAAGCTTGCTGAAGCACACCTGTTTTGCTGTATCTCTTGAGTATCTTTCGAACGATAGGTTTTACTTCAGATTTTGTCATTCCAGCTTTCAATTCTGGTTCATACAGCAATTGCAGTAGCACTACGTCTAGCGGCGATAATAAGTCTTCTGGCGTGTGGTCGTTGAAAATAGAAGGGTAGGCTTTATCTGAATCATTCGGCAGGCCTAGAACTTGTGTGATCTCTTCCACGATACAGGCGACCAGCTTACCTCGCGATCTTGCCTGATCAACCGGGATTACAATCCCAGCGTATACAATCTCGCCTTTAGAATTGGTTCTATAGCCCGCCGTGCAGATGGCGCTATTTAAATGTTGAGTTGATTTGAGCTTGAGCACCGATTTCGCCTCAGATACCCACTGGCTCTGCCTTGTGTATATCCATTTAACGTTCGCTTCGGACTCTTTACTGACGATTGTTATTGGATGTTGGGTGACTTCAGATAAGTGTTTGATATGAAGCTCTGTGATCTCTTGATGCAGTTCCTCATCGCCCACTCGATGATCGATCCAAATCTTGATCGGTTGTTTCCACTTGGCGAGCGGTTTGTTGCCTTGGGAGTATTCGTGTTGAAGCGCGACGTTATAAAAGGCAGTTTCGACGAAGCTTCTATCTAGCCATGTGAGCGGTGTGCTTGTCGCGTTAAAGGACAACAGCACCAACAAGAGGGGAAGCATTGAAGCTGTTCGATACATACTTTTCCCCTCTGCTAAATGTAGCGTGATTCCAGGTTAGTGGTTCGGCGCTTTGGAGAAATGGCTCTCAACCAATCTTTGGGTGATTTGGTGAGTTGGATTGGTTAGCACTTGATCTGTTTCCCCACTCTCAACCACATTGCCTTCATGCATGACAATAATCTTGTCGGTAATGTGCTTAACAATACCGAGGTGTTGAGATACATAAACGAACGATACGCCCATCTCTTCTTGTAACTCTAAGAACAGATTGATGATTTGCGAGCGCATTGCCATGTCCAAACCATTTAAAGCTTCATCAGCAACAATGATGGATGGCTGAAGTATTAAGGCACGAGCCAAACAAACCCTTTGTTTCTGGCCTGCAGCAAGCATCTGAGGGTAGAAATACGCATGTTCCGGTAGAAGGCCTACGCGCAGTAGTGTGTCTTTCACACGACGCATACGAGCTTCTGGAGGCATGTTGGTGTTTCGCTTTAATGGACCTTCAAGAATTCGACCGATCTGAATGCGCGGGTTAAGTGACGTATTCGGATCTTGGAAGATCATTCGAATCAGCTTACAACGAGTCGAGTAGTCTTTGTGCTCTAGCTTTTCGCCATTCACGCGGATCTCGCCTGCGGTTGGCTCCACCATGCCTGCGAGCATTCTGGCTAATGTTGATTTGCCAGAACCATTCTGGCCGATAAAACCAATTGTCTGGCCTGCTTCAAGAGAAAAGCTAACTGGCTTCACCGCCTGATGAATCTTTTTACGGAAAAGACCAGAGCGAGTCGTAAAGTCTTTAGACAAATCACTGACTTCTAATAATGCACTCATGATTTCTTTTTCTTCTCCATATTCAGAGGGAAGTGACAGTTGAACTTATGGTTCTTGATACGTTTCGTATGTGGGATCTCGACACACTGCCTTTGTGCGTATGGGCAGCGAGGCCCTAATCGACAACCAATAGGAAGATGTTGCAGCGGTGGAATTGACCCCGGCAAAGACTGGAGTTTCTCCTTGTGGGGAATCCAGTCGTTAAAGTCTGGCATCGCTTTTAACAAAGCAACGGTGTACGGGTGCTTTGGTGCATCCAACAGCTTCGGTGTATCAGCGGATTCTACCGATTGACCACAGTACATCACGGTAATGCGAGTCGCCCATTGGGTAATGGTGGTTAAGTCATGGCCGATCAACACGATGGTGGTGTTATTGATCTGGTTCATACGACTCAAAAGACGCAATATTTGAGACTGTGTAATTGGGTCTAAATCGTTGGTTGGCTCGTCAGCAATCAAGACTTTTGGCTTGGCTGCGATCGCCATGGCGATCATGACTTTTTGACACTCACCATCGGTCAACTCATAAGAGTAACTGTCCATTAGGCGAGAGTGGTCTTTGATGCCGACTTTGTGTAGTAATGCGATCGCTTGCTTCTTACGCCACTTAAATCGTTGCCACCAACGACCTTCAAACGAATGGGAAGGGATCGCTTCAACGAGCTGGTTACCTACTTTTTCAGAAGGGTCAAGACACGTTGATGGCTCTTGGAAGATCATTGCGATATCGCGGGCGATCACTCGGCGTCTTTCTTTCGGCGTCAGTTGCAGTAGGTCGATATTACCAAGGCGCATTCGGTCTGCAGAAACCTTCCAGTTTTCTTTACATACTCCGACGATCGCTTTTGCAACCAAACTCTTACCTGAGCCTGATTCACCTACTAAGCCACGAATTTCCCCTTCATTGAGGGTAATACTCATTCGATCTACGGCTTTAACCATCCCTTGAGGGGTCTCAATCTCGATGGTTAGATGTCGAATATCAAGTAACGGCATTATTCGATTCCTGCATTTAGCGCTTGGCGAACACCTTCACCGACGAGGTTAATCACGATAACTGTAAACATAATAGCTAAGCCGGGTAGGGTAACTGTCCATGGCGCAAGGTAAATCAACTCGACCGAATCACCCAAGATGGAGCCCCATTCGGTACTCGGTGCTTGAGCGCCAAGCCCTAGGAAACCTAAAGCCGTGATGTCAAGAATTGCGACTGACAGTGCCAGCGTAACTTCAAGAGCGATCACGGTAAGGATGTTCGGAAGGATTGAGTTCCATAGCAGGTAAAAATCGTTCGCACCATCAAGGCGAGAAGCCAGAATATAGTCTTTTTCTACTTCAGCATGCACGGCAATGTACACCGAGCGTATAAAGCGCGGGATCAGTGCCAAGCACAAGGCGAGCAAGATATTAAACTCCCCAAAGCCAAGGAATGCCACGAAGATAATCGCCAGCAGAAGAGATGGAATCGACATAACAGTATCAAGCAGGTGGTTTAGCGTGCTTGATAGTAAACCGCGCGTCATACCAGCAAGTACGCCAATCACACAACCAATGACGGCTGCGATAAAGGTAATCACCACCGCGGCGCCGAAGGTTAACTGAGAGCCAATTATTAGGCGAGAGAGAATATCTCTGCCTAAGTCATCCGTACCCAAAAAGTATTCTACCGTTCCCGCAGGATCCCAAGAGGGCGGCGTTAATAGGTGACCGGTTTGTTCTTGTGCATCATGCGGGGCTAGCCACGGTGAAGTGACGGTGACCAGAATGATAAGCACCAAACACCACAAGCCAAACATAGCTAGATTATTGCTGCGGAAGCTGCGCCAGAAACGTTCGAACTGGGTTGGAATCTGTTCTTCTTGGTAGACGTTATTTGTTAGCATACCATTCCTTCCTTACCAGTGGATTGATCATCGCGCCCAGTAGATCGGACAGAATATTAGCGGTCAAAACTAAGGTAGCCACTACAATTACACCAGCTTGAATTGAAACGTAATCTTGATTCGATAAGGCATCCAATAACCAGCGGCCAATGCCCGGCCAGTTAAAGATAGACTCGGTAACAATAGCAAGCGTTAACATACTCGATAGCTGAACACCGACCTTAGGAATAATCGGAGGTATCGCGTTTCTTAGCACGTGCTGCGTGATGATCTCTCTAGTGGAAAGACCTTTAATTCGCGCAGCGCGGATGTAGTTTTGCGTCATTACTTCAGCCACTGACGCTCTCATCAATCGGATGACCTGAGTCGTTGGCGCCAGTGCTAAAACAAGACAAGGCAACGCCATGTGCTCGATAACACTTTGTAGTGCGTGCGCACGGTAGCGACCCTCGGCAAAAAAGGCGTCAATCATCGCGAATCCAGTCACGTGTTCAATCTCGTAAAGTAGGTCGTATCGGCCACCAACTGGGAACATTTCAAAGTGCAGTGAAAACACCATGATCATCAGCAACGCGACCCAAAATATAGGCGCAGAGTAACCGGCCATTGAGGTGAACGATATGGTGGTATCAACAAATTTACCTTGTCTCATACCAGCAATGGTGCCGAAAGGGATACCGATGATGAGTGCCAACATAAAGGCAAAGAAGCACAGCTCTAGCGTTGCAGGGAACACCAGGACCAACTCATCGATGATAGGCACACCGTGTTTGCTTAGGCCAAAGTTTAGCGTCGATAATTCAGTGATATAGCTAATCCAACCGGGCCAAAAATCTTGAATTGCCCAAGGTGAGGATTGGTCTAATCGAAGCAGGGAAAAACCTACCAAGGTCAGAATTCCTAGCGTAATAACGAATAAGTTTACACGTCTTAATGTATACCAAAACATTACTGCACCTCTCTTCTGACTTGATCAAAAGGTTGGGCATTGAAAGGACTTGCTTTAAAGCCTGTTAGCGAACGATCGTGCACGCGAAATTGCACGCCATGAGCCAAAGGAATCACAGGAACTTCTTCATTGAGAATGTTTTGGGCTTGTCGGTACAAGTTCACACGGTGCCTTTGTTGATTGATCTCTAATGCTAAGTCGAGAAGGAAATCAAAGTCTGAATTACACCACATCGAGACGTTTAACCCTGCACGCTCAGAGCTGCATGAGAGCAGCGGACGTAAGAAGTTGTCCGGGTCACCGGTATTGCCTATCCAGCCTGTAAGCAACAAGTCTGTTGAGGAAATAGAGGACAACTGTGTGCGGTCAAATCGGTCGTCGGTATAGAGTTTCAATTCAATACCAATATCGGCTAAGTTTGCTTGGATAAGTTCTGCCGTTTTTCTTGGACTTGGATTGTATGCGCGTGGCTCTAGTGGTACCCACATTGAAAGCTCTAACCCAGGTTCAACGCCAGCTTCTTTGAGAAGCGCAACCGCATAGTTTCGGTCGTAGCGAACTTGAACGCTGTCTTTTTGGTGAGCCCAAGAAGTCGGAGGAAGCAAGGTGTAGGCTTTGGTTCCTGTACCGTAATACACAGAATCAAGAATGTTCTGACGATTGATGGCTAAGTTGAGCGCTTTACGAACTCGAGAGTCACGCAGTGCAGGGTGCTCAGTATTCAGCGCGATGAAAGAGACATTAACCGCCGGAGTAGCAGAAATCTTCAACTCTTCATGAGCCTGAATAATAGGGATTTGGCTAGAAATTGGTGAGTTGAGCACGTCACACTCACTACGCAGAAGCTTGGCAAGTGTGCCTGTTCCACGTTGCGAAGTATCGAACACAACTTGGTCCATTTGTACTTCACCCTTCCAGTAGTGCTTGTTCTTTTTCAAGCGCACTAGGTCGTTGATTTGGTATTCATCCAAGTAGAAAGGGCCAGTGCCGACTGGATTGGAATCGATTCGATTTTTCTCATCCGCTGCAATGAGCTGATTGGCATACTCTTTAGAGTGAATGACCGCATAGCTGGTGGCGATGTTATTGAGAAATGAATTGTCTGGGCGACTTAATTGGAATTTCACTGTTAGGTCGTCAACCGCGGTGATATCGACAATCAGGGTCTTGAAGTCGATTCCGGCAAACCACGGGTATAGGCCGCCACCCACATAATGAAATGGGTTTGAACTATCAATGACACGTTCAAAGCTAAACACCACATCTTGTGCATTCATGCTACGAGTAGGGGTGAACCAGTCTGTCGTTTGGAACGCAACATTTGGGCGCAGTTTGAACGTGTACTCTGTACCTGATTTATCAACAGACCAACTTGTCGCCAAGTTCTGTTTTGGTCGGTACGTCATCGGATCAAGAGTGAGCAGTGTATCGAAAATTTGAGGACTCAGCGATTCTGCGGCAATGCCACTATCAACCAGCTGTGGGTTGAAGGTACTAGGATTACCTTGGCCGCAATAAATGAAGCCTTTTTCACGGATTTGCTCGTGATTCACACTCTCACCACATCCAGCGAGAAAGCTCAGCGTACAGATGCTCAGTGATAGTCTTATTAGTGCTTTCATAAAAAGAAATACTTTTCGAAACGAGGCGTTAGAGGAGCCTCAAGATCCGGACAATTTAACATTTTATTTATTCGGCTCCAAATAATAATCAAGCGTGGACAGCTATTTATCGTTAGCTTGTCCGACAATCGCGTACTTCCTCACCATTCCACGTAATTGGTTGTAGGTTAACCCAAGTAATTCTGCGGCTTGTTTCTGGTTATATTTGCTCTGTTTGAGGGCTTGGTTGAGTAGCTTGATGTCTTGTTGTTCTTGCCATGCTTTGTAATCAAGCGGCAAAGAAAACAAGCTCTCTGATGAAGTATGGCTGTTAGACGGCTCATTGCCAGTTTCCGGAGAGGAATCTTGCTCTGTTTTCCATGCGGGTTTAAATGGGTTAAACACCAAATATTCAATAGGATATGGATCTTTTCCGTGCTGATAGATAGCTCGCTCAATGACGTTTTTGAGTTCTCGTACATTCCCTGGCCAAGAATAATCCAAAAGCGATTCAACGGCAGAGGGGGCAAAGCCAACAAACAACTCCAATTCCAATTCACGACACATCTTAATGGCGTAATATTCTGCCAGTAGCATGATGTCTTCTTTTCGCTCACGCAAAGGAGGGATAGTAATGACGTCAAACGCCAGTCTATCTAATAGGTCTGCTCGGAATTCGCCCTTTAATGCCATGTCTGGTAAGTCGGCATTGGTTGCACACACCAGTCTGACATTGGCACTTAGCGCCTTTTGCCCACCGACACGTTCATATTGCCCGTATTCAATAACGCGCAGTAGTTTCTCTTGAACCGCAAGGGGAGTGGTCGCCAGCTCATCCAGAAACAGCGTTCCGCCTTCTGCTCTTTCAAAACGACCTTGATGACGCCCTTTCGAACCCGTAAAGGATCCCGATTCATGACCAAACAGTTCTGAATCAATCAAACCTTCACTTAAGGTTGAGCAGTTCAATGAGATCAAAGGTTGATCCCAACGTCTTGAAAGGTAATGCAGTCTTTGTGCGATCAACTCTTTACCTGTGCCACGTTCGCCAATGATCAGAATGGGTCTTTCTATTGGTGCGAGTTGGGAAACTTTATCTAACACAGAGAGAAAGCTAGGTGATTCACCAATGAGGTTCTGCTGCATAGCGGGTCCTTGTATGAATTAATCGCTGGAGAGGTCATGTAAGAGCCATAGTGGTGAAAAATACCAATACTTGGCTAAATTCATCATAGCATGGTTCGAGTTAATCACCATTTTATTGTAAGTAACTGATAATAAATGGCTTAAAAGTTGGCACGCTACTTGGATTATTTATGGTAGGTTTAACAACAAACGTAAATTTTTGAGCAAGTGGATTGATAAAGTCGCACAACGATTTGAAACGCATTTGCCATCATTGTAATTAAGGAGTTCCTCATGGGTATTTTTTCTCGCTTTGCAGACATTGTAAATTCAAACATCAGTGCACTATTAGATAAGGCTGAAGATCCAGAAAAGATGATTCGTCTTATTATCCAAGAAATGGAAGACACCTTAGTTGAAGTTCGTACCAACTCAGCAAAAGCAATTGCTGACAAGAAAGAGCTAGCGCGTAAAGTAGAAGCTATCGAAACACAGATTCTAGATTGGCAAAATAAAGCGACACTTGCCCTGACCAAACAACGCGAAGATTTGGCGAGAGCGGCGCTAATCGAAAAGCAAAAACTGGAAGACATCATCAAGAGCCTTCACACCGAACAAACCTTGGTTCATGAAACCATCGAAAAATTGACGAGTGAAATTGGTAAACTTGAAACAAAGATCGCAGAAACTCGTGCAAAGCAACAAGCATTAATGATTCGTAACAATGCGGCAAGCAACCGTCGTGATGTTCAAAAACACCTGCACTCAAGCAAAACCAACGAAGCAATGGCGAAGTTTGAGCAATTCTCGCGTAAAGTGGATGAATTAGAAGCTGAAGCGGACGTTTACGCTAAGACTGGCAACGCAAAATCTTTAGACCAAGAGTTTGCCGAGCTACAAGCTCAAGATGAAATCGAAAAAGAGCTAGCGAAACTGAAGCAACAAGTTGAAAACCGCGATAAATAATCTAGGAGTTGTCTATGTCAACATTTCTAATTGCAGGTCCACTGATTGTCTTTTTAATCTTCGTGGCACCGCTATGGTTATTCTTACATTACCGCAGCAAGAAGAAATCCAGCAATGGTCTTTCTGAAACGAATCTTCAACGTCTGCATAAGCTTTCTGCGCAAGCCGAATCCATGCAAGACCGAGTGAAAACGCTAGAAAAAATACTGGATGCGGAGTCGCCTAACTGGAGACGAAACTATGAGTAGAGAACTGTATCGCGACACGATTAACGGCAAATTGTCTGGTGTGTGTGCAGGGTTAGCGAACTATTTTGGCCTTGAAGTGTGGTTGGTTCGCATCTTAGTTATCTCAGCAGCACTGCTTGGTGGTAGTTTTCTGGTGTTATTAGCGTATTTAGCTTTGACATTTATGCTTGAAAAACAACCACCTCAGTATGTCGACCAAATGAAGGCGAAACAAGAGCATACGCTCAAGCAAAAGCCTTGGGAAAAAGGGCAAACTGCAGAGTCGCTATTGAACACTTTAGAGGGTGATTTCCAGAAGTTAGAGACCAGTGTCCGCAACATGGAAGCTTATGTCACCTCAGACACGTTTAAAGTGAATCGTGAATTTAAGAACATGTAGTGGTAAAACCTAAAAAGGATTAGATAACGGTTTAGGAAAATTTATTCCAAGCCGTTATTTTTTTTAATAATTTTCTCTAAATAAATCTTCCGCTGACTGGTAAGTTACATGTGATTAATCTATGTTATAAAAATATTTATAGATATGGATGATCACCAATGTATAGAGCCTCCCTTGTCCTATTGACTGCCTTAGCTGGGTTGTCTGGGTGTGGTAAGGAGCTTCCTCCCGTGCCTGAACCTGAGTCCAGACCCGCCAAACTCTTCACTGTCTCCGTCGGTAATAATGCCTTTGAGCGTAATTTCCCTGCTACCACAGAAGCTGGTGACAGAGCGGTACTCGCATTCCGTGTTCCTGGGTTATTGCAGAGCATCGATGTGACCGCTGGGCAGCACGTGTCTAAAGGCGACGAGCTTGCTAAGTTAAATCCCGATGAATATCAACTACTCGAGAAGCAAGCAAAAGCGAATTTTCAGCTAGCCGATGTTCAATATCAACGTGCGATCAAACTTCGTAAAGATCGTGTGGTATCAGAGCAAGATTTCGACCAAGCGAAAGCGAACCACAATTCAGCTCGCGCGGTGCTTAATCAAGCTAACGCGAATCTTCGCTACACCACTTTGGTTGCGCCGTATGACGGAACCATTTCCATCATTCCTGCTGAAAACCATGAATACATTGCGGCTAAACAAGGCGTGATGAATATTCAAACCAATCAAATTCTTAAAGTCGTCTTCTTATTACCCGACCAACTTATTACGCGCTTTTCATCAGGGTTCGAGATGGATGCAACCATGGTTTTTGATGCGTTTCCTGAAAACTCTTACGTTTTAACCTTCCAAGAAGTGGATACCGAAGCTGACCCGAAAACAGGTTCGTACAAAGTCACCATGGTAATGGAAAGACCAACCGATGTGGGTATTTTGCCCGGTATGTCTGGCTCGGTAAATCTCGTTTCATCGTTAGCGGCGGCCACCAAAATACCAACGTCAGCAATGATGACCGATGGGGATGATGTCTCTGTATGGCGTGTGAATAGCGACGGCATTGTTGAAAATGTTGCCATTGTCATCGATGAAAAACGCCATATCGTCTCTGGATTGAACGATGGCGATCGCATTGTGACTTCTGGCGTCAATGGTCTTGAGTCGGGCATTAAAGTTCGAGAGTGGATCAAGGAAAGGGGGCTATAACATGAAAACACTTAAAGTGACCGCTGGACTGTCGTGTTTGGCTTTACTTACGGCTTGTGAAGATAAACAAGTTGTAGAAGTGAATAACACGCCCTTGGTTAAAGCTATCGAGATTTCAGTCATCGACTTTAGCGACAAACTCTATTTCCCAGCGGTTGCAAACGCTGCCGAGAAGGCTCATCTCAGCTTTCGAGTCGCTGGTGAAATCAATAAGCTTGATGTGAAAGAAGGTGAGCGTGTTTCACAAGGAGACATCATTGCAGAGCTTGACCCTACCGATTATCAACTGGATGTCGACAATGCTCAGGCGCGTTACACGGTAATTAACAGCCAATACAGACGTTCAAGTCCGCTAGTGAAGAAAGGCTTATTGGCGAAGTCACAGTTTGATGAAATTGCTGCTCAACGCCAGATCGCTTATGCCGAGCTGGAACTCGCAAAACTGCGCTTGTCGTTCACTAAGCTTCGTGCTCCTGTTGATGGGATCATTTCTCGTGTCAGTGTCGATCAATATGAAAATATTCAGGTAGGCCAGCAGGTCGTGAACATTCACAGTGTCGAGGATGTTGAGGTTGTTATCCAACTGCCTGACCAGATTTACGTGAATCAGCCTAGCGAACAGCTGTTATCGAATGTTGAGGCTGTGGTAAGAGTACCCAGTGGCAATGAATACACGGCGGCTATTAAGGAGTTTACCACTGAACCTGACCCAAGCACGGGCACGTTCACGGTGACGCTTGCTCTACCTATGCCGGAAGATGATTTGATTCTGGATGGTATGGCCGTTGAGGTGACGTCAAATGGGCGAGATATCGGTTTGGAGCTAAAAGCTGGTGTACTTATTCCGATCGAAGCGGTATTCAATGCAGACGGTGATGAACTGGATCGTAAAAACTCTTATGTGTGGGTTCTTAACGACGACAAGACAGTCTCGAAACAACAAGTCGTGTTAGGAAAAGCAAACCAGGAAACATTGCAGGTAGTGAAAGGATTGGAAATGGGGCAGCATGTCGTTGTTGCAGGCGTATCGCGATTGCGAGATGGGATGACAGTGGAAGTATTGTCTCAGGAGACGAACAATGAGTGAAGTAAATAACAAGCCCCAAAATGACGATCAACAGGGTGATGATCAGATCACAGGTGTTGCTTCTTACTTTATACGTAACAAAGTCATTAGCTGGATGCTATCTCTGATCTTTCTTATTGGTGGTGTCTCTGCCTTTTTCGGCTTGGGTCGTTTAGAAGATCCTGCCTTTACCATCAAAGATGCAATGGTCGTGACTTCATACCCGGGGGCAACGCCTCAGCAGGTGGAAGAAGAAGTTACTTACCCACTAGAAAAAGCGATTCAACAACTTACCTATGTCGACGAAGTGAACTCTATTTCAAGCCGTGGCCTGTCTCAGGTAACGGTAACGATGAAGAATAACTACGGCCCAGATGATCTTCCGCAAATATGGGATGAACTTCGCCGAAAAGTGAATGATCTCAAGGTTGAACTGCCACCCGGCGTCAATGATCCTCAAGTCATCGATGATTTCGGTGACGTTTACGGTATTTTGCTGGCGGTGACGGGGGATGGCTATAGCTACAAAGAGCTGCTGGATTACATTGATTACCTAAGGCGAGAGCTAGAGTTGGTTGATGGGGTCAGTAAAGTCTCCGTTTCCGGCCAACAACAAGAGCAAGTGTTCATTGAGATATCGATGAAACGGATAAGCTCTCTGGGTCTGTCTCCAAGCACGGTATTTAACCTTTTATCGACTCAAAATATTGTATCAAGTGCAGGAGCGGTAAGGATTGGTGATGAATATATTCGAATCCATCCAACGGGTGAGTTCCAAAACGTTGAGCAGCTTGGCGATTTAATTCTGACAGAAGGTGGTGCTCAAGGTCTCATCTATTTAAAAGATGTGGCGAATGTAACTCGTGGTTATGTTGAAGTGCCAAGTAACATCATTGGCTATAACGGCAAGCTCGCACTTAACCTTGGTGTCTCTTTTGCGCAAGGCGTGAACGTAGTAGCGGTTGGTGAAGCGTTTGATCGAAGATTGGCCGAGCTAAAGTATCAACAACCCGTCGGCATCGACATCTCCGAGGTTTATAACCAACCTAAAGAGGTAGACAAGTCGGTAAGCGGATTTGTGGTGAGTTTAGGGCAGGCGGTTGCGATCGTAATCGTGGTGTTACTGTTCTTCATGGGACTAAGATCGGGCCTATTGATTGGTTTGATACTGCTATTGACCGTATTCGGTACATTCATTTTCATGCAGTACTTCAAGATCGACCTACAACGTATTTCACTGGGCGCGTTGGTTATCGCCTTGGGGATGCTGGTGGATAATGCCATTGTGGTGGTGGAAGGGATATTGATCGGCACGCAGAAGGGGCGAACCCGGATGCAGGCCGCCACCGATATCGTAACTCAAACCAAATGGCCGCTGCTTGGTGCGACGGTTATTGCGGTGACTGCGTTTGCTCCAATTGGTTTATCTGAAGACTCAACAGGCGAATACTGTGGCACCTTGTTCACGGTGCTACTGATCTCCTTGATGCTGAGTTGGTTTACTGCCATCTCGCTCACGCCGTTCTTTGCCGACATGTTCTTTAAAGGTCAGAAGGTCGATCCAGATAACGAAGGTAAGGACCCATACAACGGGATGGTTTTTGTTATCTACAAAAACTTCCTTGAGTTCTGTATGAAGCGTGCTTGGTTAACCATGTTTGTTCTGATTATTGGTTTAGGCGCGAGTGTGTACGGTTTTGGTTTCGTTAAGCAAGCCTTCTTCCCGTCTTCAACCACACCTATGTTCCAAGTGGATGTGTGGATGCCAGAAGGTACCGATATTCGAGCGACCAATACCAAGCTTAAAGTGCTTGAGAGTTGGCTAGCTGAGCAGGACGAAGTTGAACATATCACGACAACCGCGGGTAAAGGCCTGCAACGTTTCATGTTGACCTACTCACCCGAGAAGAGTTATAGCGCGTATGGCGAAATCACGGTTCGTGTGACAGATTATCAGGTACTTGAAGGGCTGATGCGTCGCTTCCGTGAACACGTTGACAGTCAGTTCCCTGAAATTGATTACAAACTTAAGCAAATTGAATTAGGCCCTAGTGGCGGTGCGAAAATTGAGGCTCGAATCGTCGGTTCAGACCCAACCGTGCTACGTTCAATCGCAGCTCAAGTTATGGACATCATGCGTGCTGATGACGGAGCATTTAACGTTCGTCATGATTGGCGTGAAAGAACTAAGGTATTAGAGCCTCAGTTCAATGAAAGCCAAGCGCGTCGTTATGGTATTACCAAGTCTGACGTTGATGATTTCCTAGCGATGTCTTTCTCTGGTAAGTCGATTGGTGTGTATCGTGATGGTACTACGTTGATGCCTATTGTGGCTCGTTTACCTGAAGATGAGCGAGTTGATATTCGCAACATCGAAGGTATGAAGATTTGGAGCCCGGCATTAAGCGAATATATTCCGTTGCAGCAAGTGACGCTTGGCTACGAATTGGAATGGGAAGATCCACTTATCATCCGTAAGAACCGTAAGCGTATGCTGACGGTAATGGCCGACAACGACCTATTGGGTGAAGAAACGGCTTCGACGTTACAGAAACGCTTACAGCCACAAATTGAAGCGATTGAGATGCCACCGGGTTATTCGTTGGAGTGGGGTGGTGAATATGAGTCATCTGCTGATGCACAAGCGTCTCTGTTTACCACTATGCCGATGGGTTACCTGTTCATGTTCTTGATTACCGTGTTCTTGTTCAACTCGGTCAAAGAACCGCTAATTGTTTGGCTAACGGTTCCATTAGCGCTAATCGGGGTAACGACAGGCTTATTAGCCTTGAATACACCATTTGGCTTCATGGCATTGCTAGGCTTCTTGAGTTTATCCGGGATGCT
This sequence comes from Vibrio sp. 10N.247.311.14, assembly GCF_041467715.1. Classification (NCBI taxonomy): domain Bacteria; kingdom Pseudomonadati; phylum Pseudomonadota; class Gammaproteobacteria; order Vibrionales; family Vibrionaceae; genus Vibrio; species Vibrio sp. 10N.247.311.14. Next base: position 54,130 of record NZ_JBFSVE010000004.1, on the reverse strand, counting down.
ACTTAAGAACGGTATCGTACTGCTTGACCAAATTGAGATTGAGATGAAGTCCGGTAAAGATCCATATGTAGCGGTTGTTGATGCGGCACTGAGTCGTGTTCGTCCGGTATGTATGGCTGCGATCACCACCATTCTTGGTATGATCCCTCTACTGCCGGACATCTTCTTTAAACCAATGGCAGTAACCATCATGTTTGGTTTAGGCTTTGCGACTGTACTCACGCTAATCGTAGTACCTGTGCTGTATCGTTTATTCCATAAAATTGAAGTGGCTTAACGTCAACTAACCTTTGAAATAATGCCCCTAATTGGGGCATTATTTTTATGTATGATTACTAAAAGAGACCATCGAAATGGAAGCTAATACAGTGGATAGAACGTGTGCATGGGCGCTTAAACATGAGCTTGAAAGGGAGTACCACGATGCAGAGTGGGGCGTGCCTGTTTATGATGATCAAGTTCTGTTTGAGTTCATTACTTTAGAAGGTGCTCAAGCAGGTCTGAGTTGGATTACGATCCTTAAAAAGCGTGAAGGCTATCGTGCCGCGTTCGATAATTACGATCTAAACAAGCTAGCTGAGCTGAATGAAGACAACGTGCCGCACATCATTGAAAACTTCGATGTGGTTAAACACAGGGGTAAGATTGCTTCGGTATACAACAATGCACGAGCAACGCTTGAATTACAGAAAGAGTTCGGCTCTCTTTCTAATGCCTTATGGCAATTTGTTGATAATGAGGTGATCGTGAATCAATGGACCGAGATGTCCCAAGTTCCCGCTTCTACCGAGCAATCTAAAGCGATGAGTAAGTTTTTGAAGAAGAGAGGCTTTAAGTTTGTAGGGGAAACAATCTGTTACGCATTTATGCAAGCAACAGGTATGGTCAATGATCATTTAGTCGGTTGCCCACACAAATAAAGTGTTATTTATTTCAGCGGAACAATCACTTAGAAATTGAAAAATTCATAGCCATTTTTTCATCGCTCTGAGATCTTTAAGTGGATGTGCTTTAAGGTTCAATATTGGCTTTGAAAGCTTCTGGACTATGAGCGGTTTGTATTATGAGCTGAAGTATCTGAATATGAGTATTTTGAGTTATGCTTTAAACAGAAAAAGGCAGGAATATCCTGCCTTTTTTGCATATTAGACCTATCGTCTCAGATTAAATCAGAGCGCTATAACGTTCTAATCCCGCCTCTAGATCAGCAATCAGGTCATCAACATCTTCTAACCCAATATGAACACGTATCAAGGTACCTTCGAAATTAGGATTGGCAACAGTTCTCAAGCTGTCAAAACTGCTTGGTTCGTTAGCTAGAATCAAACTTTCAAATCCACCCCAAGAGTAACCCATACTAAAATGTGTCATTCCATCAAGTAACGCTGTCGTCGCTTTGATATTAGAGTTGTTTAGTACAAAAGAGAACAAGCCATTACCGCCAGTAAAATCTCGTTTGAAGAATTCATGGCCTGGGCAAGACTCAAGAGCAGGGTGACGAACGTGGTTAACTTCAGGACGAGTCTCTAACCATTTTGCGACCTTCAAGCTGCTTTCTGCGTGTTGGCGTAGACGCACATCAAGAGTACGAATGCCGCGAAGCCCTAAATAAGCATCATCAGGTGAGACACATTGCCCCATCAAGTAACTTTGCTCTCTTAGTTGATCCCAGCATTTCTCATTGGCGACTGCCGTACCTAGCATCACATCAGAGTGACCCACGATGTATTTGGTCGCTGCTTGAATCGAGATATCAACACCAAAATCAAACGGTGAGAAGTTCACGCCAGCCGCCCAAGTATTGTCTAGCATAACGATGATGTCATGTTCATGAGCGATACGCGCTAGTGTTGGAATATCCTGCACTTCCATGGTGACAGAGCCTGGAGACTCAGTAAACAGCACCTTAGTGTTTGGCTTGATAAGGTCTTGGATACCTTCACCAATCGTTGGCTCGTAGTAAGTTGTCTCTACCCCCATCTTTTTCATGATGGTGTCACAGAAATCACGAGTAGGTTCGTAGCAGGTGTCAACCATTAAAATATGATCACCTGTTTCTACAAAAGAGAGAATGGCATTAGAAATGGCGGCCGTACCACACGGGTACAGTGCACAACCCGCGCCGCCTTCTACTTCAACCATCGCATCTTGGAAGGCAAAATGAGTGTTGGTTCCACGACGTCCGTAAAAAAGGGTCTTGTTAGCGCGGTTAATCGTAGCTTTACGCTTCTCTTCTACTGAGTTAAATACGACAGTTGAAGCGCGTTGTACTGGTGGGTTAACAACACCATTGGTCCACTTCTTATCACGACCGGCAGTGATAAGTTTAGTGGTTTTGTTCTCGGACATGCTGTGAATTCCTTATCAATCGGTTATGTCCTATTTAAAACATGCGAGTAGCCATCAAAGCAAGAGGGAAGAGAGAGTTTTTAACGTTTTCTTTTGCTTTTTAACTTTTCCTCGATTTGTGATGAAAAGTTAAAAAGCGATCGCAAAGATACTATTCGTTGCCAATGGTGGTCGGCGAGCGAGGAGTATTAGAGCAACGGGTTGAATAAATAGAACAGCCTCTCAAAGAAGCGATTACTAAGGTTTCTTTGCTCCCACTGTTCTAACTCTACAGAGTGGGATGAAGCGATATAAGATTTCTGCAGCTCAGACAGTTTTTGCGTGAAATGCACATCATCCACAGCCAGAGTCACTTCAAAGTTGAGCCACAAACTGCGCATGTCGATATTGACGGTTCCGATCAAGCAAAACTCTTCATCGATCACTACCGATTTGGTATGAAGAAGGCCACCGTAAAATTCATAGATCTTCACGCCAGCTTCAAGCAACTCGGTATAAAACGCACGAGAAGCCCATTTAACCATTAGTGAATCGTTATTGTGTGGAATGATCAGTTCTACAGTTACGCCGCGTTGAGCTGTCATCTTAAGTGTTTCGAGTAAGTCAGCACTTGGCACAAAATAAGGTGTAGTAATACGTACAGAATGATTCGCTTGATTGATGGCGATGGTCAGTACTTGTAAGATCAAATATTCCGGCATGCCAGGGCCAGACGGCACTACTTGAACCGGATGATGTGTCATGATTTCTTCAACTGGGCATTCAGGTATATCAGGGAGAATGCGTTCACCAGTCTCAACTTCCCAATCCCAGCCATGAATAGCGGATAACACATTAACGGTTGGCCCAGTCACTCTGACCATTACATCAATCCACTGACCAACGCCGGAACTTTGTTTGAAGTGAGCAGGATCGACCATGTTCATTGAACCCGTATAGGCGATAGTCTCGTCAATCACAATGATTTTGCGGTGTTGTCTTAAATCTAGGCGACGTAAAAAAATACGCCATGGGCTCACTTCTAGTGCTTGTACGACTTGAACGCCTGCGTCCTTCATCATTGACTGCCAGTGGCTTTTGAAAAAGCGAGGGCTACCGGCTGAATCGAGCAAAACTTTAACATCTACGCCACGTTTTGCAGCGCGAATCAGCGCAGAGGCAACCGAATCGGTCAGGCCACCTGGATGCCAAATATAGAAAACCATCTTGATACTGGTTTGTGCATTTTCTATATCTTCGATAATTGCGTGTAGGATCTCGTTTGGTGAAGATTGCAGCGATAGAGTGTTTCCACTGAGTGCAGGGATGCCCATTCGATTGTTACAAAGCTCGTCAATCTTATGGATAGGGGAGCCGACTTTCCCTGGTTGGTGAAGTTGGCAATCATTCAATTGACGGAACCAGTCGCCGAAAGGGGTAAACATACGATGAGCGCGTTCAGCCCTTTTTCTGCCTAGGTTTAGCTCACCAAAAAGGAAGTAACAAGCTACACCAACAATCGGGATAATGTAGATAACCATTAGCCAAGCAAGAGAAACGCTGACAGAGCGTCGTTTTAGTACAACACGAAACGTCACACCGGCTACGAGAACCCAGTACAAAACAACAGAGGCCAAAGTTAAAAAATGATAAAGCTTATCCACATTGAATACTCGAAAAAAGAGACACTTAGATAGTAATGCTATTTAACGGATATGGGAATTTAAGGATTCAACTATTTACAAAATAGAGCAAAAGATGTAAATAGGTTAAAGTTGTTAAGTTTTGGTCAACTTAAGAAGAAAACGATTGTTTTGTATGAAAAGTCGGCATTTAACCATAAAAATTTACATCTTTAACGAAATTTGTACGGTATGCTCTTCCAATTTTATTCTTAAACTGGTTTACTTGCTAGACAACGAGCGTCAATCAAATCTTTTAGGTGTGTAAATTTATTTATACACCTTCCTTTTAAAGACGCCACCCAAAGCAAAACACAACATCACATAACACAAAAGTTTGGAGTACACGTGGCTACTAGTAATACAACCACAACACCCCGCGATACCTGGGGTTCGAAGTTAGGATTCGTAATGGCTGCAGCAGGTTCTGCTGTTGGCTTAGGTAACATTTGGAAATTCCCATACACAGCAGGCGAAAGTGGCGGTGGTGCATTCGTTGCCATTTACCTGTTTTTTGTAATTTTTATTGGTTTCAGTGTCATGCTGACTGAATTTGCGATTGGCCGTCATACGCAAAAATCAGCAGTAGGTGCATTTAAAACAACTGACCGTCGTTGGACGTTCGCTGGCGTTATCGGCGTATTCAGTGGTCTACTTATCATGGGTTTCTACCCAGTAGTAGGCGGTTGGTCAATCGCATACATCGGTAAAATTGCAGGTGGTCTTCTAGACGCACCAGAAGCAATTGGTGATAGCTTTGGTGGCTTTATCTCAAACCCAGTTCAACCACTAATGTGGATGGGCTTATACCTACTACTTAACGTTGTTATCGTTATGAAAGGTATCTCTGGTGGTATTGAGAAAGCAGGTAAGATCCTGATGCCGCTTCTTTTCATTATCCTTATTGTAGTATCAATCAAAGGCATTATGCTTCCGGGCGCGATGGCTGGTCTTGAGTTCCTATTCAGTCCTGACTTCTCTAAAGTAGACAGCAATGTAATCCTAGCCGCTCTAGGTCAAGCATTCTTCTCTCTAAGTCTTGGTATGGGTTGTATGATGACATACGGTTCTTACCTTAAGAAGAAAGAGAACCTAGTTCAGACAACAGCAATGGTAACCGCAATGGATACTGGTGTTGCTATTCTAGCTGGTGTTGCAATGTTCCCTGCAATGTTCGCGTTCGGTATGGAACCTGCAGCGGGCCCTGGTTTAGTATTCGTTGTTGTTCCTCAGCTATTCGCTGAAATGGGCGGCGTAATCGGTCTTCTATTTGCTCTTATGTTCTTCGTTGGTTTGAGTGTTGCGGCACTAACATCTTCAGTATCTCTACTTGAAGTTGTGGTTTCTTACCTAATCGATGAGAAAGGCATGAAGCGTGTAACAGCGGTACTGTCTGCAAGTGTTGTAATGGCGATTCTATGTATCTTCGCTTCTCTATCACTTGGCGGCTTCGGTCCAACACTGTTTGATACTGGCGCGTTCGATATTTTCGACCTACTAACGGATAAGATTTTCCTAGCGGTTGGCGGTATGTTGGTATGTATCTTCGCTGGTTGGAGACTAAACCGTGCAGACCTAGAGAAAGAAATCACTAACGACGGTGAAGTCTCTTTCCCACTATTTGGTCTATGGTACACACTAGTTAAGTACATCATCCCTGTAGCTATCGCAATCGTTGCGTTCATGGGTATCTCTTCTGGCTTCGATAGCGGTAAAGGTGCAATCATGCTACTAGGTATTGGTATCATTGCTGGTTTTGCGCTGATTTCTAAGAAGTTCTAATCGCAAGATAAAGTAATTTGATAAACGGGAGCTCATTAGCTCCCGTTTTTTTATGTCTGGAACTTAATTATCTAAGAAAAATAATTATTAAAGGTATCCGTCTGATAGCCGATATAAATGGAACGAATAGCTGTTAGAGCTATATTTTGATTTAGGTAGGTGTTGTGTGAAATTGTCAGTGAGAAAGAAACTGTATGCCGGTTTTGGCTCTATATTGGCGGTGCTTGTCACGTTAGTCAGTATTGTATGGATAGAAGTTATTGGCGCTCATAGAAGTGCTGATGAGATCAGAATGGACGATGTACCGGGCACTGTTACCTATCTTGTTCTGATAGATGAAGCTGGAGATGTCTATCGAGATGCTCTGGGTGCAATCACTCTGGTCGATAATGCACTCAATGATTATCGAACCAACAAGAACGAATTTGCTCAAGCTATCGAGCAGGCTAAGCGTTTGGAGAGTAGAGGTTCGGAAGACCACCGCCGTATTCAGCGAATTGAAGACCTGATGGGGCGTTTCACTCAAGAGTTTGAATCAAAGCTTGTGCCGAAGATCAATGATGAAGCTGCGCTACTAGCCAATATTCAACAGCTACGATCTTTGTATGAGAGCAATCTTATCCCTATTGAGAACTTACTGGATCAAGCGTCAGCAAGTGAGCGCGCAGATACAGAACAGTCACTACTGACACTAACCGACACGTTTACTACCATCGAGCGCACTATCATGGTGTTGTCTGCGATTGCTATCGTCTTCGGTTGTGTGATTGCATATATGTTGTCGAGTTCTATTACTAATCGCCTGACTCGTGTTGAACAAGTAGCACGCCGCGTGGCAAATGGTGATTTAACCGCAGGTGACATTACCGATGAGTCTGGTGATGAACTGGCTGATCTTGCTAGTTCGATTAACCAGATGCAGAAGTCGTTAGTGGACTTATTAGGTTCTATCTCTTCTGTGACCTATGAAGTTCAATCTGTTACGGGCGAACTATCTTCTATTAGTCAAGACATCGTAACGGGCGCTTCTGCTCAAGCTGATAAGGCCAACTTAATTGCAACGGCTGCTGAAGAGTTAAGCTTGACCATTTCAGAAGTGGCGCAGCAGGGCACGTCTACTTATGAAGAAGCACGTCGCTCAGAAACCTCTGCAGAAGATGGCCGCAACGTGATTGTTGAGATGGTGGCGAGTATTCAACAAGTGTCGACTCAAATGAGCGATATGTCGTTGCAAATGAATACTCTAGGTTCTCACGGTGAGCAGATTGGTAGCGTTATCAAGGTAATCGAAGACATTGCTGAGCAAACTAACCTGTTAGCTCTTAACGCTGCAATTGAAGCGGCACGTGCAGGCGAGTTTGGTCGTGGTTTTGCTGTGGTAGCCGATGAAGTGCGAGCGCTAGCAGAAAGAACAACCAAAGCGACACGAGAAGTCTCGGGCATCATTCAATCGATTCAATCGGGCACTCAAGAAGCGGTGACTTACACTCAAGATAACTGTCGTTTAGTTGAGATTGGTGTTGAGCAAAGCTCAGGTGCTGTTTCGGCTCTAGAAGCGATTGTGAGCGGTGCGGGCAATGTACAAAGCATGGTTAACTCTATTGCGACTGCGGCAGAAGAACAGACGGCTGTGACCAAAGAAATTGCAGCGGACATTACCGCGATTAGCGATATCTCTGAGCAATCTCTGCAGCTAGCAACTCGTAGCTCCGAAAATACATCAGGCTTGAACGCTAAGGTTGCTGAGCTAGAAGCATTAGTTGGTAAGTTTAAACTGGGGTAAAGCGGTAGCTTGGTTCTATTTACCTATTGGTAATCGAGTAAAGACCACGCACTGATCGCTAGTTGCTGAAAAGAAGCCCAACGATTCAATATTTATTGAGTGAGTTGGGCTTTTTCGTAGCTGGAATCTGGGTTCAGACGCGGTATACTCCACGTTCTACAATGGAGCTAGCCTTTAATGTTCGATATTCTTCTGAACCACTCTGATTTTTTACTTATCAATAAGCACCCTGGAGTCAGCGTCCACAAAGACGATGGCGATACCATGTTGCTTCAAGAAGTTGCTAAGGCAATTAATGAGCCTAAGCTGTATCTCGTTCATCGACTAGATAAAATGACTTCGGGCATTCTGCTGCTGGCAAAAAATGCGTCGGCGGCGAGCGAGCTTTCACAGCTATTTGCAAAGCGTGAAGTAGAGAAATACTACCTTGCGATCGGTTCTAAGAAGCCAAAGAAAAAGCAAGGTTTGATCTCAGGAGACATGGAGCGTTCACGACGCTCAAGTTGGAAACTTCTGACATCCAAAGAGAACCCTGCGATTACTCAGTTTTTATCAGCAACGGCTGAACCCGGTGAGCGTCTGCTGTTATGCAAACCCTATACAGGGCGAACTCACCAGATCCGTGTCGCGATGAAGTCGATCGGCTCAGCCATTGTTGGTGACCCTATTTATAATCCATCGAGTGAGGCTGACAGAGGTTATCTACATGCCTTCGCGATTCGATTTGCCTATCAATCACAAGCCTACGAATATGTCTGCGACCCAAGGAGCTTAAACTCTTTGGGTGAGAAGTGGCATCAGGAAACCGTGTCGAACGGTTTGGACAGTTGGCTTGAACCTTGGTCATTAACTTGGCCAAAGCTAAACACTAAGTGAGTGAAATAATGGAAGCATCAGCTTTACCTCTGTTTTTTAGTCATATTGAACAGCAACTTAATGAAGTACCAAACGAACTACGCCGTATTTTCCACGGGCGCGGTAAGTTTTGGCCTGGTCTAGAGCAACTGACATGTGACTGGGTTGATGGACAGCTACTGGTTAACGTGTTTAAAGAAGTAGACGACGAATTCTTGTCATCTCTAAAAGCTGGATTGGTTCAACTCACCAACAAAGATATCTGGCAATCAAAGCAGGGCACAAGCATTGTTCTGCAACACCGTTATGCCGATGGCGCGCCTTCAGAGGTTCTATGGGGAGAGTTGAATGATTCTCCGGTTGTGGTTGAACATGGTCTTAAGTACCAATTAGACATTGGCCGTAATCAGAACTTCGGTTTGTTCCTAGACATGCGTAATGGTCGCCAGTGGGTACAAGATAATGCCAAGGATAAGAACGTTCTTAACCTGTTTGCATACACTTGTGGTTTCTCTGTCGCGGCTATCGCTGGTGGCGCTCGTCAATGCATGAACGTGGACATGTCACGTGGCTCGCTAAACAAAGGTCGCGATAACCACCGTCTGAATGAACACGATATGCGCTCGGTTAACTTCCTTGGCTACGATATCTTTAAGTCGTGGGGGAAAATCAAGAAGGGCGGTCCTTACGAGCTCGTTATCATCGATCCACCTTCGTTCCAAAAAGGCAGCTTTGCTCTAACCAAAGATTACAAAAAAATCTTACGTCGTTTGCCTGAACTTCTAACTGAAGGCGGTGAAGTGATTGCGTGTGTGAACTCACCAGCAGTATCACCAAACTTCCTGATTGAGACGATGGCAGAAGAAGCACCAAGCGTTGAGTTCATTGAGCGTCTGGACAACCCGCCTGAGTTTGTCGATGTCGACCTTGATTCAAGCCTGAAGGTATTGAGGTTTAAAATCACGGCTTCAGCTGAAGCTTGATGTCATGATTTAGCGGGCATTATCCATACTAATATAGAAAACGCCGCTCACAATGAGCGGCGTTTTTATAGGTGCAAGAAACTAACTCATTTATTAACTAGCTTGGTTTTTTAGTGTCTGAAAACCAAAATAAATACGCATGAACGTGGTTAGCCAACAAGCTGCACCAAAGGTGTAAGCGATAACCGCAAAGTGTTGAGGCCAAATACAAAACGCGATGAAACAAGCGATGGTTTCAGTGCCTTCGGTTAGCCCTGACATGTAGTACAGAGACTTATGCTTATAGACTGGGTTTTCAATGCCTCGCTTGCCTGCCATAACCGCAAACGCTAAAAAGCTGCTGCCTGTGCCGATAAAAGAGAAGATCAAAAATGCACCGGCAATGGCGTTGTGTTCTGGGTTGGCAATGACAAATCCAAAAGGGATCAGCGAGTAGAATAGGAAATCTAGGCTGATATCGAGGAAACCGCCCGCATCACTAATGCCTTGGATTCGAGCCAAGGCTCCATCAAGCCCATCACATACTCTATTAAACACAATGAAGCCTAACGCCCACTCATATTGTTGAAATGCCAACGCTGGAAACGCTAAACACCCAATCAGAAATCCGAATAACGTGGTTTGATTGGCCGTGATACCCAATTGGTTTACTAACTTAGCAGACTGATTTAATGGCCACTTAATGACCTTAATGGAGTACTTATCCAGCATGGTTACTTCTCCATGGCCAAGACAGTACTTCTGCCCCTTGAGGTACATCGGCTTCGTCGTGCGTGACCATTAATGTAGGGATATTCGCTTTGGTCAGCTGTTCGAAGACCCAATCGCGAAATTGTGCTCTGAGCTCTTGGTCTAACTTACTGAACGGTTCGTCAAGCAGGGCGAGTTTAGGCTTGGCTAACAACATACGAGTCAAGCTTATTCTTGCGCGTTGACCGCCGGATATTTGATCCGGGAAAGATTCAGCTAAGTGAGTTAGCTCTATGTCTTTTAGTGCAGCCATTGCTTGTTTTTGGCGAGCGGAACCTTTAACAGAGTTCGGTAACGAAAAGGCCAAGTTTTCCCATACTTTGAGGTGCGGAAACAACAAGTCATCTTGAAACAAAATACCGACTTCACGCTGATGTGATGGAAGCTCGTCGAGCTGAATATTGTTCAACACAACGGTGCCAGAGTACGAAAAATCTTCACTTAAGTGACCAGCAATCGCATCCAGTAAGGTCGACTTTCCGCAGCCACTCGGCCCCATCAAAGCCAGTATTTGGCCAGATTCTAATGTGACGTTTAGCGCTGAGAACAGCGAATCTCCATCGGTTTTACGGATGGCGAGGTCGTTGAGGTACAGACTCATTACTTAGGAAACCTTTAAAAGTAAGACGGCGATATCTCAGTTGAAGTCGGCTGACTAATATCGCTAAAGAGAAAAAGAACAGAGGCAATAGGGCCTGCCAAATGGCATAGATTGCTGTCACCCTACGGTCGAAACCACTGGTAAGTGCAACGGCTTCTGTGGTGATCGTGCTAATACGGCCTGCGCCGAGCATTAATGTTGGAAGGTATTGGGCCAAACTCACGCTGATCCCGACCGCCCAAGCAAAGGCAATCGCAGGAAGCAAGATTGGTAGTTTGATCGAATACCAACTCTGAAATGGCGATTTACCTAGGCTCAGCGAGGCTTTAATCAACCCATCATTGAAGCTTTTCCACGGGCCATCCAAAGACAGGTACACAAACGGGAAAGCAAAGAAAACATGCGCCCAAATCACCCAGAACTCATAGGCACTACTGCCGATGTAGAGGGTCGTGACTTGCATACCAAACAACACTGAAAGCTGTGGTATTAGCATTGGAATAGCGATAATGAAGCCCGGAACTTGCCACTTGTATTTGATTCTGTATTCGTGAGCAACCAGCGCAAGCAACAAAGCGATTGAAGCAGCAATCAGACCAATCCATAAGCTTTGACCAACGGTGCTCATGATGCCTTCCCACTCGAACTCCCAGAAGCGCGTGCTGTAGCGGCTCGGCAGTAAATCAGGGAAGCGCCAACGCTGAGCAACGCTCCAAATTACCATTAAAGGAATGATCAGCAGTGAAAGGCTAGCAAGGACAGTGAATACCGTTTTCCCCGGAAGGTTTGCCCCTGTTCTTCCGGAATACTGCCAAGTTCGAAAGTACTTAAGAACCGCCCATTCAACTAAACGCGCCAAGGCGATGATCAACGAAGCTAAACCAAACAAAACGATGGCACCAGCAGCAGCTCGCGGAAGTAGGTTAAGATCCGGATCGTTGAACCATTGCCATACCAAAACGGCAAAGGTCGGCGGGTTGGTTGGGCCTATGATCAAAGCAATATCGACAACCGAGACACTGTAAGCGAGTACCGCCAGCATTGGGAAACGAAGCTTGGTAAACCATTGTGGGAAAATACATTTCCACCAGATCTGAGCGCGGCTGTAACCGAGCGATGCACTGACCTTGGTGATACGCTCTACATCAATTTGCTGAAGTATCGAAATGCTCATCAGCAATAAGAAGGGGACTTCTTTGAGTGCGAGCATAATAATTAAGCCGAACGCGTATGGGTCTTTCACCAATAACGCCAATTCAGAGCTGGTAGCCGATTCGCCGAGCAAGTGATGTACCGCTCTTGCGCCAAGCCCCGTTGGACTAAACAGAAAAGCAAAGCCGATAGCGAAAGCTACATGTGGAATGGCAAGCATTGGCGATAGCGTAAACTCAATCTTTCTCCAAAACTTGTTTCCCCAAGAGGCTTGAAGAATACAAAAGGTCAGGAAGCAGGCTATATAGCTGCTTGCAATTGCTGAACCTAGGCTTAAGCCAATAGAGTGCCAAGCCCCTTCCCATTGAAAGACTTGGCTAAAACCGTTGAGTGTCGGCTCATCTAAACCAAGGGGCGGGATGAAACTCAGTGACGAAGCCACGACTCCCGCTACCCCAGGAATGGTCGGGATAATGCATACAGCTATAACAACAAAATATAGAGCGCGTAGCATGAAGACTAGTTACCGTATCGCTTAAGCCACTCTTTCTCGAGCGCGTTTTGCCAGCTAGGGTGTGGTTCATCAACCGATTTAAATTGCTGGGTGTTTTTAGCGCTGCCAGTCAGGTATTTGCTGCTCAGAACCGAAGGATCGCCCCAAACATTGAGGTCACCCTTGCGAGACTGTGCTTCCGGGCTCAATAAGAAGTTAATGGTCACTTGAGCACCTGCGGTTGCATTGGCATTCCAAGGAATCGCCAGGAAGTGAATGTTAGATAGAGCGCCGCTTTCTAGAGCATAAGCCTTAGTGGTTTCGGCTAAGCGACCACTGGCTTGTGCTGAATAAACAGAGTTTGGATTAAACGTAATCGCGAGATCGATCTGTCCGTCATCCAGAAGTTGGATGCTTTCCGATGTGCCTGCTGGGAATTGTTTGCCACCGCGCCAAGCCACTTTATGGAATTTATCTAAGTAAGCCCACAGTGGTGCCGTCACTTCTTGGAAGTTGTCTTCTGAAACCGGCTGAGCCAGTGCAGGGTTATTGTTTGTTAGTTCAATCAATAGAGACTTAATGAAGCTCGTGCCATGAAATTCTGGTGGGCGAGGGTAGCTTAAGCGATTTGGGAAAGCTTGAGCGTAGCTCAACATCTCTGAAAACGATTGTGGCGGGTTGTGTAGTGTCTCTTGATCGTGAATGAACACAAGTTGTCCCACGCCCCACGGTGCTTCCAAGCCTTCTGTCGGCTCTGAGAAATCAACATCAATCGGCAGAGACTTATCGACATACTGCCAATTTGGAAGTGACTCTGTAAATGGCCCAAACAATAGCGCGTTGTCTTTCATCGAGCGGAAGTTCTCGCCATTAATCCAGACGATATCGACGCTGCCTTCACTGTTCTTTCCTGCTGCTTTTTCAGCAAGCAGTCGAGTGGTGGTTTCCGCAATATCGGTCACTTTCACATGCTTTAACGTGACACCGTAGTCACTTTGTAATTTCTTGCCTGCCCACTGTAGGTAACGATTGATCTCTTGGCTTCCGCCCCAAGCGTGAAAGTAGACAGTTTCTCCCTCTGCCTGCTGTTCTATTTGGTTCCAGCTGTCGGTGGATGTTGCTTCATCAGCATAAATGGTTGCGCTGTATGCAACGGTTGCCATGATTCCTAACGTACTTACTATCTTGTTCATAAACTTTTCCATTTGGTAGTGAACGGGCAAGAGCATTGTATTTTCGAACTCCCTAGTGCGTATTGACCCTTCGTGGTTAACGAAAGATCAACATGCCCTAATAGTTATTCTATCTGTTTCTGAAATAAATTCTAATTCAACAGTAAATTCAATCAATTACTTGAGAACAAGCAGGGAGTTCGCGGTCGAGTTTTGTTCGATACGTAATCATCTCGAAAACTCGACAGACTCTAGGCTTTTGCCATCCTAGCAACAGACCGCTGAACCGTTGAATTTATTGCATCTAAATGAGAGATTTTTGAGGTTTATTGGAGGTTGGTACGAAAAGTCGGCGATGAGCGTCAATTTTGAAGAAGTAGTGAGGGCAAGCTGACAATAAAAAAGGAGCCATCAGGCTCCTTTAATCAGTATTTGGTTTCGATGACGGATTAGTTTACCCAGTCACGAATTGTGTACGTTAGCGTGTGTACATCGTTTTTCAGTACTAGCGTATCGTTTGTTAGCGTTACGTCGCTCCACTCGCTTAGAGTAGCAGAAACCGATTGTTCGATTTCCATCGCAGAGCCGTGACACATTTTCATTGTCATGCCCATTTGCTTGATACGGAATTGACCGTCTTTCAGCTCGCCTTGACCGAAGAAGTTGTTACAACCAGCCATGCCGTTTGCAGTCATCTTTTCGCCGATCTCTAGACGAGGAGCTGCTTGGTCTTCGCTTTTCACAATGTCCTTGCCATCAATTTGCGCAAGTTCCCAATTATGGTGCTGTAGATCGGTTGGTGTTACTTGCATCGCGTTGTCACCTGTTGTTGTGCATGCTGCTAGCATCATAGGTAAAGCGGCTACTGCTAGTAATTTTTTTGAACTAAACTTCATATTATAAGGCTCCAAAGGAAAGAACGAAGTTACCGGATAAGTGTAACTTGATGGGTTCAAAGTATAGTTTACAAAACACTATATGTGTCAGTATAAGGTCATAGTTTAGTATGGATTTCACGAGCCAGGCGACAAATTAATCGCTTATTTTTGAGAGAGTAAGCGTAATTTTGAATGTGTAAGGAGGCATGGTGGAGCAGTTAGAGTTTTTCCAAGTTCCAAGCCCTTGCGTTGGGGTTTGTTCAAGCGATGACAAAGGCTATTGCAACGGTTGTATGCGCAAGAGAGAAGAGCGCTTTAATTGGATGTCGATGACACCGTCAGAACAATTGCACGTGATAAAGCTGTGTCGTCAGCGCTATAGAAGAAAAATAATGAATCAAAAAAACTTGATTGGTAAGCAGGTCGATGAAGAGGGAAATACCAGTCCCCAAAGAGATCTTTTTGGCTAAAGAGGAAGTATTTAGATTTTATTTAACTCCGAAGTAACTATTACTTTACATAATGGTTGGGGTGTAATATTAAAGTAGGTACCTTTGTACCTGAAGGAGTGGTGTCGGTATGAATAAAAAGAACGTAAAAATCAAAAAAGAGCCAGTCAAAGCACTTGACCGAAAACCGATCGGGGCAAAAGATGACCCTGAAGAGACTCCGCGTGATTGGCATTCGATGTCAGAAGAAGAACGAATGGAAATCCTTTCTCACCTCTCAGACATGCCTTTCCAATAACACCACTGGTTCTTCAGAGCCTTTCTTAAAGCTCAGTTTTCAGAAACAAAAATGTGATTAAACAAACATGTGATTCGCTTTCGTTACACCACGATGGTACGTGCAAAATGTATCATCGGCCTCGGTGGTTTTACTGTGAATCTTAATGTTTGTGATCACTTCTACCGCCCCTGTATCGTAGCAAGCTTGTTCTGCTTTTTTAACGATATCGAGTAATTGGTTGAGTTCACCTTTCATCGTAGTTTCCATCGCACCGACTTGGAAAGGCACATCGGCAGCTTTCACAACTTCAATGGCTTTATCAACCACTTCGAAGTTGTTGCCTTCTTTAACGCGAGGTATCACTTGGAAGGCAACCATCACTTCTTTTTCTCTTTTTAACTCAGACACTTTCTGCTTACTCTAGGGTAGGGAATTGTTGCAGATTATAGGTTAATGCGGAGACGAATTCTACAGCGATTATGCTGGTTGGATTACTCTCTTTGTCCTACTTGTTACCCCAGTGGTCACTTACCCAACCACCTATGTGCTCATCAAAATGACTGCCACTGAACCTCTGGTTGCGTTCAACTGAAGTATCACAATCATCTTTATTATCTATTAGGGTTTGTATGTAGTTTGCCATCGGGTCATTGGAACGTTGACGATCTCGGCGAGTTGCCACTTCCTTAATCAGTTGTAATCGATATGTAGAGCTAGCACGTTTCATTTCAATGACCTCCTGTTGTAGACACTAATAGAAAAATCTAGTTGCTAGATATAGGGGCGTCAACGTGATTTAAGAGTATTTTTTTTGAGCAACCAAGAATCAATACGTTGGCATCATAATTCACAAAAGTGTCATTTAAGTTGGCAACTTTAGGGAAGTTTTTGGGTGTGAATTTGTATTTTGTTGCATATAAAAAAGCCCAGTACAAACTGAGCTGACCATTCTATTTCTGGTTACTTAGAGTTATTTCTGGTTACTTAGAGCTATTTGGTTTGCTTTTAAATTGCTTAATGCTTTTCTTTTTAGCTGTTCTTCGATTGGCCATTTTATCTTTAGGTGGACGCTTGCGAGCGGTCGTTTCAGATGCAGGTTTGTCGGTAACCGGGAAACCCTCTAATGGTTGCAGCACTAACGGCTTATTGGTCAAGGTGCGAATCGCATTGAGGTAGTCAGTTTCGCTGTGGCTAACCAGAGAGACCGCGCAGCCAGTACTTCCTGCTCTTGCTGTACGACCAACGCGGTGTACGTAAGTTGCTGATTGAGAAGGTAATTCGAAGTTAATTACGACAGGTAACTGATCAATATGAATGCCTCTAGCCATCACGTCTGTCGCGATAAGCACACGAGTCTCGCCATTTTTGAAACTTTCTAATGCTTGCTCTCGTTCTTCTTGGCTCTTATTTCCATGTAACGCACTCACACTGATTTTGGCTTTATTCAATCGTTTGGTTAATGCATCGGCATTGTCTTTTGCGCCAATAAATACCAATACTTGCGGCCATGTGTGTTGATTGAGTAGTGCGATGAGCGCTTGAGCTTTACTGCCTTTGTTCACTAAATACAGGGTTTCTTCAATAGTCGCGACCACGCTGTTTTCTTGATGTGTCGTGACTTTAACTGGATTTAAAAGAAGCTCTTCAGCTTGCCCTACTAATTCGGGCAGAAGTGTCGCAGAGAACAACAGTGACTGACGTTTACTTGGTAGTGCTGCAGTAATCGCTTGAATATCTGGCCAAAATCCCATGTCGATCAGGCGGTCGGCTTCATCAAGAACCAATGATGAACACCGAGCTATATCCAGTTCATCACTTTTGATTAAAGCAAGTAGGCGGCCCGGTGTGGCGATGGCTAATTGTGGTTTAGTCGATAATTGTTGCTGTTGATCATCAGTATTTACGCCGCCCGTTAGCGTTACCAATTTGATATTGAGCGTTGTCGCGATCGGTTCTAAAGATTTGGTCACTTGAGATGCAAGTTCACGGGTTGGAACAATGATCAGTGCTTGCAGTTCATTCACATTTTGGTTGATGTTATTCAGTAAAGGTAAGCCGAACGCCAACGTTTTTCCGCTACCCGTTTGAGCCAACGCAAGTACGTCTTTACCCGCAATAATTGATGGAATTACCGCTTGTTGTATCTCAGTCGGTTTGTCGAATTGAGAAGGGATCGCTGTGACGGTTTTTGCGTTAAGGGTGAGGTTATCAAATGACATAAATGAACCAAGTATCAAAATGGAGGTGGAGTCTAACAGGGCTATAAATGTTAGAGAATCAGTTTTGTATGTTAGACGATAAACACATTCATTATACGCGCGAATTATGTCTGTTAGCTATACGCGATAATTAAGCGTTTATCATATTGTAATGGCACTGAATGGACGTACAATGTCCGCCCTAAAAATGTTCATGAAATGAGATCGAAATGAGTTGGGACAGTATCTGGCTGTTTATCGTTATCGTGTTTTTTATTGCCATTATCCCGGGCCCAAATGCGCTGTTGGTATTAAGCACAGCCTTAACTCAAAGGAAGCTGTTCGCATTTGTGAACGTGTTGGGCGTGTCATGTGGTTTCTTTTTTCATGCCTTTATCTCGGCTAACGGCATAAGCTTATTACTGTCGAACACTCCCATGGCCTTTGAAGGGCTAAAGTGGGCTGGGGTTTTGTATCTTGTCTGGCTTGGGTATAACCATTTTCGTGCGGCGCTGCGCGCTCAAGAGGGCGTGCTCTCTGTGGTCAGTGCATCGGGAAGTAAGCTTTATAAGCAATTTTTCAAAGGGCTTCTCACTAATCTACTGAATCCTAAAATTGTCCTGTTTTATCTTTCTATATTCCCTCAATTTGTTTCAACAGATGCGATTGTGACAGACAGTTTGATACTTGGTGCAATTCAAGCGTCAGTGGTGTCGATGTGGTTCTTAGTTGTGATCTTAATGGCGGATACCTTTAAGCGCTTGTTAGTTCAAAAGCGCACCTCGCAAATGATGAACATTGTGTGTGGGATTCTATTCGTGGGCTTCAGCATTCAGTTGGCATTGTTTCAGCTTTAGGGTGCGATGCGAAGAATTGGGTTTTTAGCTATTGGTTCAGTTCATTTCCGGCTTAGTTCTCGTTTCCATCTTAGTTTTCATTTCCGATTCAGTTCTCATTTTTTACTGAATGCTAAGCAATCAGTGTTTCTCTGTATAAATCTCTAAAGCATTAGCTCGGGAAGTCGATATAATTATTAGCTATCAATTTGGTGAATGTGTTTATTTGAGACCAATTGAAGCTACAGCCTATTGCTTGACCGAAATAACAGAGACAGGGAGTCACCAATGCGTGAAGATTCATTCACCCAGAAACGCAAATATTACCGCTTAAAGTACCCTCAAAAGGCTCGTCCGGTGATGCGAATTAAGGATGAGCTTTTTCATGTCAGCGAAGTTTCTGAAAAGGGTGTACGCCTGATGATGCGTAACATCATTCCGGTTTATCGTGGCTTTTCAATGGCCGGCACCTTGAGGTTGCATGACAACAACAGTATCGATATTAGCGGTGCTGTATTGCGACAAGAAGGTGACGAAGTGATCGTTCAGTTATCACAAGGTCCGAGCTTCAAAGATATGGTGTCTGAACAACGCCACATTAGGCAAAGATACCCAGTGTTTTTTGCTAGCCTCAGAGTGGCATAGAAAGCTTTTAAAGTTAGATTCACTCATCCAAGCCGATATTAAAAAGCCCAGCACTTTCACAAGTGCTGGGCTTTGTTCTATCTATAGCCCAGATTCTTATAAACCAAAGGCGATACAGGTAAAGCTAATGAGCTTAGTTCGCCTTATAGCTCGTCTACTGTAGCCCAAACTGCGGCTAGCATATCGTGACCAAACGCGACACTTCGTTCTGGAGACCAGCCGTAAAGTTCGTCAGCGTGACTGATGTGATCTTTAAATGGCATCTCGACGGTGTAAGCCAAACACTTGAATTGCTCACCAATCCAGTTTGTGCCAACCGTCATATTCGCTTTGCCCGGTTCGTCTTTATCGTAACCAAACTCATCTTGGAACTCTGGCGTGATAGTCAGCAGTGCTTGCTTGAAGTGATTTTCTAGTTTAGCAATGCGCTCGTTGTATGAAGGCGTGCCTTCGCTACCTGCTACAAAGTTATATGGGATCGCTTCGTCGCCGTGAATGTCTAGACACAGATCAACGCCCGTTTCTAGCATACGCTCACGAACAAGGAATACTTCTGGGCTACGTTCCATAGAAGGCGATTGCCATTCACGGTTCAGGTTAACGCCAATCGCATTAGTACGCAGGTGACCGCGGATGCTGCCATCTGGGTTCATGTTAGGAACCACGCGGAAAACAACGCTGTCTAGCAGAGAACGACCTACTGTATCTGTTTCATCAAGCAGACGTTGAAGTAGACCTTCGATCAACCATTCAGCCATAGTCTCGCCAGGGTGTTGGCGACCTATAACCCAAATGTTTTTCTTCTCTTCACTTGGCTCACCAATGGTTAGCAAAGTGATGTCATTGTTGTCTAGCGTGTGGCCCAGAGTTTCAAGCTTACAAGCCGGGTGCGTTTGAGTACTGTGCAGAAGATCTTGGTGACGATCGTATGAGTAAGGCGCGAAGTACGCGAAGTACATTGAATCGTGCTCTGGAATGATGTCGAAGCTTAGTGTGTCGCCATCGAATTGAGATGGGATACGGAACCACTCTTCACGGTCGTACGATGCAACCACATCATAATCTTTCCAGCCTTCAGGATACGCCGATGTTGCCAGTTGACCGATTTCGAAGTGGTGTGCTTGTTGAGCATCGCTTTCTAAGCGGAAGTGGAACCACTGAGAGATTTCAGTTTGGTAGTCTGCTGGGATAGTCAGTTGAATGTTTTGTGGTGAATCTGCAGAAACGACGTGAATGTTGCCGCTTTCGAAATTGCTGAAAATTTTCATTGTAGTTTTTATCTCGTAGTTGAGTTGCCGTAAGACTAGCACACTTTTTTTCGAGCAAACCACTAACTAAATCGTAATGAGATGTTATTTCAACTATCTACTTTTTAGTTCTCTACTTTGAGCAGTACTTCCTATCTAT
The DNA here is from genome assembly GCF_041467715.1 of Vibrio sp. 10N.247.311.14. NCBI lineage: Bacteria > Pseudomonadati > Pseudomonadota > Gammaproteobacteria > Vibrionales > Vibrionaceae > Vibrio > Vibrio sp. 10N.247.311.14. The sequence continues at coordinate 33,856 of NZ_JBFSVE010000004.1, read as the reverse complement.
CGACGCTGACAAGTTGTACACCCACGACAGGCTGAACGTGTGTGGCGATCTAACTTGCTGCGTTGAACCTTACAATAAGCGTTTTTCAGCGCTCTTCGTCCAGAGAACCAATCATCGGGTTTTGACAGGATCAGATAACCATTAAAGCGTTTCATAAGCTCGACTCTATTTTGGTTGATGAACTTGCTATCAAACCCAATTTCGAAGTAATCAAGCGCTTGTTCAATCGAGGTGAAACTCGCCATTTTTTGTTGGAATTCTGTTTGGTTCATTGAGTGAGGAGTTTATGAAAAATAGATAGCCAATATTGTAATAGATTTACAATTTACTTCTTTGACTTAGAAAGCCGTTTTGTCTCGTTGATGTTGGATTAATCAATAATGAATATTTAACCGCTGCTTCTTATTTGGTGGGTGATTGTATCTGGTGGGGAATAATTTCGTGAAGTGACCTTGGGTTCTCATAAAGGTTCAATTTTTGTTCCTCAGAATGCGATTTATGATCCAAATCAAACTGATCTACCCCTAAAGTACTATTCTGATCTTAATTGTAACCAATTGTTGAAGATGATTAAGAATTATGACAATAAAAAAACGTTATATCGCACTAATAGCGGCGGTTGGTATAGGTATTGGCTGGTTAACCTTAGGGGGAACTGCAGCCGTTATGCACTATACATCGAGCACTGAGTTTTGTGTTTCTTGCCACACAATGGAAGCACCCCACAAAGAATACCAAGGTTCTGTACACTTCAGTAACGCAAAAGGCATTCGAGCTGAATGTGCCGATTGCCACATTCCAACTGATCCGATTGACTACGTGATCACCAAAGTAAGAGCGTCCAAAGACATCTACCACGAATTTATTTCAGGTAAGATAGACACGCCTGAGAAATATGAAGCACACCGTGAAGAGATGGCTGAGACAGTTTGGGCTCAATTCCGCGAGAATGACTCAGCGACTTGTCGCTCTTGTCACGAATTCGATGCAATGGAAGAGTTCGAGCAATCTCGTGATGCAGCAAAAATGCATGCTTATGGTCGTGAAAATAACCAAACGTGTATCGATTGTCACAAAGGCGTTGCACATTTTGCTCCTGAAGCTCAGCTAGATAGCAAAGCGTTCGATACCCTGATCGCATTTACGAAAAACACGCCAGCAGATGCGAAAGTGGTTTACCCAGTAACCGATATCGCAATGGGTGACTTCGGCAGTGTAAACCCAACAGCAGAACTGCAAGTGGTCAAGGCTGAAGGCGACAACCGTACTGTGACTTTGAATGCATTCCAAATGAAAGGTGCAGAGCAAGTGCTTTACTTCGGTGAAGGCCAACGTGCAATCGTTGCGACATTGACAGACAAAGGTCAAGAAGCACTGACTACTGGTGACTATAAAGCCGATGCTTACGGTAACGAGTGGCGTTCAGTTGCGCTAACGGGTGATATCACTTCTCCAGTTGTCGATAAACTAGACCCAATCTGGTCTTACGCAGAAGAGTTGGACAACGTTTACTGTGCAACGTGTCACGCGAAAATTCCTTCAAACCACTTCACTGTGAATGCTTGGGGACCTGTTGCGAAAAGTATGGGCGACCGTACAGACATTTCTGAGCAAAACCTTGAGCTGCTGACTAAGTACTTCCAAAACCACGCGAAAGACGTTGTTGGTCACTAAAGAGAATTAGAAGGATAAAATTATGACTAATATGACACGTCGTGGATTTATGAAAGGCACAGGTATTACAGCTGGTGCGTTGGCATTCACATCTTTGACGCCGATGAGCGCAATTGCTTCGGACAAACGTGGTTCTGGTGTTCTAACATCAGGTCGTATGGGACCAATGCTGTGTGAAGTGAAAGATGGCAAGTTAGTGTCGACGACGAATGCACTGGCACAAACGGTTCCAAATAGCCTGCAGACCACAGGCCCTGATCAAGTACACACCAAAGCGCGTGTTAAGTACCCTATGGTTCGTAAAGGCTACTTGGCTAACCCATCTGCACCTGAAGGTGTACGTGGGAGTGATGAATTTGTTCGTATCTCTTGGGATGAAGTGTACAAATTGATTCACCAACAACACTCACGTATTCGTCAAGAGCACGGTGCGGAATCTGTATTCGCAGGCTCTTATGGCTGGCGTTCAAGTGGTGTTCTGCACAAAGCGCAAACGCTTCTACAACGTTACATGAGCATGGCTGGTGGTTACTCTGGTCACTTAGGTGATTACTCAACAGGTGCTGCGCAAGTTATCATGCCGCACGTTGTGGGTTCGATTGAGGTGTATGAACAGCAGACGACTTACCCAGTTATCCTTGAGCACAGTGATGTGGTGGTACTTTGGGGCCTAAACCCAATTAACACCTTGAAGATCGCTTGGAGCTCAACCGACTGTGCAGGTCTTGAGTTCTTCCACCAGTTGAAGAAGTCGGGCAAGACAGTGATTGCGATTGACCCAATGCGCTCTGAGACTATCGAGTTTTTTGGTGACAACGCAGAGTGGATTGCTCCTCACCCAATGACTGACGTAGCCATGATGATGGGTATCGCACACACGTTAGTGAAACAGGGTAAGCACGATAAAGATTTCTTGGGTAAATACACAACAGGTTACGACGTATTCGAAGCTTACTTGATGGGTAAGGAAGACGGCGTAGAAAAATCTGCTGAGTGGGCGTCTGAGATCTGTGGTGTGCCAGTGAAGCAGCTTGAGCTACTTGCGGATATCTTCAGTAAGAACCGTACTATGCTGATGTCTGGCTGGGGTATGCAGCGTCAACAATACGGTGAACAACGTCACTGGATGTTGGTTACGCTAGCGACAATGCTAGGTCAAGTTGGCTTGCCTGGTGGTGGTTTCGGTCTTTCTTACCACTACTCAAACGGTGGTAACCCTGCTCGTGATGCAGGCGTACTTCCTGCGATTTCAGCGTCACTTGGCGGTGGTTCTTCGGCGGGTAACGATTGGGCTGTTTCAGGATCTGTGAACGCATTCCCTGTAGCGCGTATTGTTGAAGCGCTAGAAAACCCGGGTTCAAGCTACCATCACAATGGTCACAACCTAACGTTCCCAGAGATCAAAATGATCTGGTGGGCAGGCGGTGCGAACTTTACTCACCACCAAGATACCAACCGCTTGATCAAAGCTTGGCAAAAGCCTGAGCTGATTGTTATCTCAGAACCTTACTGGACAGCAGCAGCTAAGCACGCGGATATTGTTCTGCCAATTACTACATCGTTTGAACGTAATGATATGACGATGACGGGTGACTACAGTAACCAACACTTAGTGCCAATGAAGAAAGTGGTTGAGCCACAAGGTGAAGCTCGTAACGATTTCGATGTATTTGCGGACATGTCTGAGTTACTTGCTCCGGGTGGTCGTGATGTGTACACCGAAGGCAAGACCGAGATGGAATGGCTGTATGGTTTCTACAAAACCGCACAGCAAGGTGGTCGTGGTCAGCGTATCGTAATGCCTAACTTCAGCAAGTTCTGGGAAGATAATCAGTTGATCGAGATGAAGTGGAACGAGAAGAACGCACAGTTTGTTCGTTACGCTGATTTTCGTGAGAACCCAATCATGAACCCACTAGGCACACCAAGTGGCAAGTTCGAGATATTCTCAAGAACCATTGAAGGTTACCAACTAGATGATTGCCCTGCACACCCAACTTGGTTAGAACCAACAGAGTACACAGGCAACGCTAAAGATGGCGAACTGCAACTGATGACAGCGCACGCCGCGCACCGTCTGCATAGCCAGTTCAACTACGCGAAGATCCGCGAAGAGTATGCGATTGCAGACCGTGAGCCGATTTCAATTCACCCTGAAGATGCGAAAGCTCGAGGCATTAAAACGGGTGACTTGGTTCGTGCACATAATGGTCGTGGACAAGTATTGGTGGGTGCATTAGTGACGGATGGCATCAAACAAGGCTCTGTATGTATCCATGAAGGCGGTTGGCCTGATTTAGATAAAGAGACAGGCCTATGTAAAAACGGTGGCTGTAACGTGCTTACGTTAGATATCCCGACTTCTCGTTTGGCGAATGGCTGTGCTGCAAACTCTGCGCTTGTGAAGATTGAAAAATACACAGGTCCAGTATTAGAACTCACGGCATTTGATCCACCTAAAAACGGCTAATCTTTAACAAGTAATAGCTAACTGAATGAAGCCAGCCTAATCGCTGGCTTTTTTTGATCCTTTTCTTGCGATGAAGACTATTACTCAATGTCGGCTAGACATCCCATAATAATCAATGACATCTAAGCGAGAAATAAGCTCATGAATCGAATCAATCCAAAGAAACTACTTCGCAGTAAATGGACGGCCGTTAGCCCAATAAAGAGAGAAAAACACTTTATGGTCACAGAGGTCGAGTTTGAAGAAGGGGAGGTCATTCGTTGTTTAATAGAAGCGGTGATGACCAAACGTGAGGAAGACATCAACTGGCGGGATCTCACCGACAAGGATCATTGGCTTCCCGGTTGGAAATAAGGATAGCAAGTAGGGAGCAGTCCTTATTTCTAATTACCCGCTGCTGCACGTCCTTGCCAGTATTTAAGGCCTTCTAAGACACCCTCAGCATGTGTTGCTCTACTCGTGTATACGTTGTCTCTATCCGATAGGTGAGCAACCTCTGGGTAATGGTTAGCAACCAGTATCGAGTTTACGCCTTCAATGGTGAGCATTGAGGTGTCGTTAGCTGAGTCACCTGCGACGCACACTTCTGCAACGCTCAAATCGTGTTGTTCGAGTAGGTGGTGAATCGCAGTCGCCTTGTTAACGCCTTTTGGTGTGATATCTAAGTACCAATCATGAGAGTAAGTAAGGTGAACATCTAATCCGTGCATCTCCAAGCTAGATTCAATCAGTTCGTGTTGAGGCTCTGAAAGCTTTCCTTCAAAGGTGATCTTGTAATCGCCTTGATGGTTCTCTATCCGCTCACCCATAAAATCAAGGGGGGCGAGAGCCGTCTCTACCTTTGATTTGTTCCAAGAAGCTTCCAGTTGGTTATGCCAAACATGGTCTGGTTTTTGGGAATGAACATGATGAATTTTGGTGCCCACATCGCTAATAATACTGTGTGGTTTCGGGTAGTTATCCGATTCTAAACCCATTCGAATCGAAGGTAATGTTCTTCCTGTCGCGATGATAAAGCGAATATCAGGTTGTTCTGTGAGGTAATCAAATAGCTGGTTAACACCGTGAGATGAGCCTCCATCCAGCGTTCCGTCAAAGTCACACACCAGCATTTTTATCATTCGAATTCCTTGTCTTTTTCTCTATTTCGTCACGGGAAAATGCTTATTTCTTTTATAAAGAATGGCTCAGCAATGAGCACTCTACAAGTTGAAGTTCAGCTTAGATAATCACCAATTGACAGTTTGCAGCAAGTATCACAGTTGGTGTGACGTATTAAGATTCTTGGTTGAAAAGGTTGATTTCAACTCGCTGACTTTAGCCGGTTGACCTTTGGTTTTTAGGTAGAGATTGAGAGTTGATCTTATATTTTTTATCGAGCGAACTTTCGCCTCGGAAACATCATGAAAGCTTAATAAATAGTTCGTATTCGAATTGTTTGTGCACGAACTAATTATGGCTTTTGTTGGTTCATTCAGCCTATTAATTACTCTAATGTAAAATTAATATTCAATAATCTACGACTACGTAATACATAATATTGGCCGTACGCTTATCTAATTTATCCCTTTTATTATCAGTAGCTTGCTTTGTTTTTGCTTATTTTTTGGTCTTGTTGTTGCTGGTCTGGTTTCAGTCTGTTGCCTTGTTTTACCGAGCGAAGAACCTTGATTTACACGTGTCAATTACTTAGAGTGCTAATTGTTTTTCGGGTTTAAATAACCAATTTAAGTTTAAATAACTGAGAAAGGATTAGATTACATGGATCCCATACTGGAAGTTAAGGGACTGTACAAGGTGTTTGGTGAAGACACCGACCGTGCTTTTACAATGATTAATGAAGGCGCAAATAAAGATAAAGTTTTCGAAGAAACAGGGCTAACGATCGGCGTTAACGATGTTTCTCTTAGTATCCAAGAAGGCGAGATTTTCGTCATTATGGGACTGTCAGGATCTGGCAAATCAACCCTAGTACGCCTTCTTAACCGCTTGATCGAACCAACCAAAGGCAATGTGCTTCTTCGAGGCAAAGACATTGCCCACATCTCAGAAGATGAACTCCGCGAAGTTCGCCGCAACAACATCTCGATGGTTTTCCAAAATTTCGCTTTGATGCCGCATATGACGGTCATCGAGAATGCCGCATTTGGTCTAGAGCTTGCGGGTGTTGAAGTTGAGCAACGAAAGCAGTCAGCACTTGAAGCACTTGAACGTGTTGGCCTTGGCGCATATTCAGAATCTTACCCAGATGAGTTGTCTGGTGGTATGAAGCAGCGTGTTGGTTTGGCTCGTGCACTAGCATGTGACCCAGATATCTTGTTGATGGATGAAGCGTTCTCGGCGCTCGATCCTTTGATTCGTACTGAAATGCAAGATGAGCTTATTCGCCTTCAAAATGACGATAAACGAACCATTGTTTTTATCTCGCATGATTTGGATGAAGCGATGCGTATCGGTGACCGAATTGCGATTATGCAAAATGGCGAAGTGGTTCAAGTCGGTACTCCAGACGATATTCTTAGTAACCCAGCGAATGATTATGTCGAAGCTTTCTTCCGTGGTGTGAACGTAGCAAGCGTACTTACTGTGAAAGACATTGCGCGTAAGAAGCCAGCTGCGGTATTTAAAAAATCAGAACACGATGGCCCAGCGTCCGCTCTACAAATTTTGATGGATAACGACCGCGAGTACGGCATCGTAGTTGAGAAGAGCAGCCGTTACTCCGGCATTGTCTCTATCGACTCGCTTCGTAAAGCCCACAAAGAGAACAAATCACTCATCAGCGCACAGCTCGATGATGGACTAACGCTGAACCCTGATTTACCAATCAATGATGTGCTTGGCCTAGTTGGTGGTGTGCCTTACTCAGTGCCTGTTGTGGATGAGCAAGGTAATTACTTTGGCGTGGTGACTAAGTCACGACTGTTACAAACATTGGATAAGGGGTAGATCATGTCGTCTGAACAAACAAATAATGACCCATGGTCTCAATCGGCTCCTCCAGCTCAACCTGCAAGTGATCCTTGGGGTCAATCCGCTGATACCTCACCGTCAGCGGATTGGTTAAGCAGCGAAACCGTTGAAACGACACCTTTTGATCCACTTAACCCTTTTGCAGAGGCTGTGCTGCCTGTTGACACTTGGGTTGAGTCTGGACTGAATTGGTTAGTTGAGCACGGACGCCCATTATTCCAGGCAATCCGTGTGCCTATCGATTTTATCCTAAGTTCATTTGAAACGGCGTTGGTGTCTACGCCAGCACCATTCATGTTGATCATCTTGTTTCTAGTGGCATGGCAGTTTTCAAACTTGAAGCTTGGCGTTGCAACGGCCGTATCTTTGACTTTCATTGGCTTGATTGGCGCTTGGTCTGAAGCAATGACCACATTGTCACTGGTCATGACATCCGTATTCTTCTGCCTATTGATTGGCTTACCCATGGGGATATGGCTCGCTCGAAGTAACACGGCGGCTAAATTCGTGCGCCCAATTTTGGATGCTATGCAAACCACACCAGCCTTCGTTTATTTAGTACCGATCGTCATGTTGTTTGGTATCGGTAACGTTCCGGGTGTCGTGGTGACCATCATATTCGCACTTCCTCCTGTTGTTCGTTTGACCATTTTGGGTATTCAGCAAGTTCCGGAAGAATTGATCGAAGCGGGTCACTCATTCGGTGCAAGCAAAAAGCAGATGCTTTACCGAATTCAACTGCCACTTGCATTGCCAACTATCATGGCGGGCGTGAACCAAACACTGATGTTGTCGCTATCTATGGTGGTTATCGCATCAATGATTGCGGTAGGCGGTTTAGGTCAAATGGTACTGAGAGGTATTGGCCGTTTAGATATGGGACTGGCCGCTGTTGGTGGCTTAGGTATCGTTATCTTAGCCATCTTATTAGACCGCATCACCCAAGTACTTGGTGTCAACGCTGGTAATACAAAATTACGCTGGTATCGCATGGGACCTGTTTCCCTTGTACTGAATGTACTTAATCGCGGTAACAAATCAGAACTTCAATTAAGGAAAAACACCAATGAATAATTCATGGAAGAGTAAACTCGCAGTAAGCATCGTTTCTACATTAGCGGTATCGACTAACGTGTGGGCAGCAAGCCTACCGGGTGAGGGCGTATCAGTTCAGCCTGTTCAATCGTCTGTAGCGGAAGAGACGTTCCAAACATTGATCGTTAACCGTGCTCTAGAAGAATTGGGTTATGACGTGAAATCAACTCAAGAAGTGGACTACAACGTAGGCTACACCTCGATTGCAAAGGGTGACGCAACGTTCCTAACGGTAGGTTGGTTCCCGCTTCATGCTGATAAATACACAATGGCAGGTGGTGATGAGAAATTCTACCGTGAAGGCCAATATGTAAGCGGCGCTGCTCAAGGTTACCTAATTGATAAGAAAACGGCTGAAAAGTACAACATCACCAACATTGGTCAATTAACTGATCCAAAAATCGCGAAGCTGTTTGATGCGGACGGTGATGGCAAAGCAGACCTAACAGGCTGTAACCCAGGTTGGGGTTGTGAGATGGTGATTGAACACCAACTTTCAGCGTTCAAACTGGACGATACGGTAACTCACAACCAAGGTAACTACGCTGCAATCATTGCAGATACAATTTCTCGTTACCAAAAGGGTGAATCAATCCTTTACTACACGTGGACACCTTACTGGGTAAGTGGCGTATTGGTGCCTAACGAAGATGTAGTTTGGTTAGAAGTTCCTTTCTCAGCACTTCCTGGCGAGCGTTCGAACGTGGATACGACGCTATCTAACGGCAAAAACTACGGCTTCGAAATGAACTCAATGCGCATTATTGCGAATAAAGAGTTTGCTAAGAACAACCCATCAGCAGCGAAGCTTTTTGAAATCATCAAACTTAACATCAATGATGTAAGCGCTCAGAACATGATGATGAGTAAAGGTAAGAACAGCTCTGCTGATATCGAAGCGCACGTAAACGGTTGGATCAAAGCGAACCAAAGCACGTTCGATGGTTGGATTACAGAAGCGAAGAAAGCAGCACTGTAACTTTGACTTGTATTTGTTCTGTCTTACCAGACACTTTGATTTGAAATGATGAGCGTGTTGAGTGATTGTGTAGAGTCACTCAATCACCTTCAAACCAAGTGAAAGGGCGACAAGAGTGAACATTATAAAGCCAGCAGTCCATTTGGATTGCTGGCTTTTTGTTTTCTGTTTCTATTTTTGAGCTTCTAGCTGTTAATTACAGCTCTAGCGTTCGCCTTGAACTTCGAAGTTGTCGCTGACTAAGCGAGCGCAGCCATCGGCTTCAAGTGCCCAGTGTTCATGATGTACAACGCCAAACGCTTTGTTCATTGTCCAACTCGCGGTAAGAATGTAACCGCCGTCTGGGTGCTCTTCCCATTTTACATCGGTGTAATCAACGTCTTTGAAACCTTGGTCGATGATGTTTTGCCAAAATGCTTGAATCGCTTCATGACCTTCAAAAGTACCAAATGGACGCGCTTCCATTACACAGCTTTTAGTATATTGATCGGCACAACCTTTCGCATCTTGGTTGTTGAAAGCCTTTTGCCACGCGTTAATGCCTTGCTTACATGCTTCTAAAATTTGGTTGTCTAACATTGTCTTTCTCCATAACAGTCTTGTTGTTTCGAGCACTGTCTTTTTTATTTGGTATTTCGATAAGTTGAATTGAGTTTAGTCTTGGAAATTGATTTGAAAAACAGAGATAATAGAAAATACTGTTTGTAAAAAGAGAACAATAAGATGAGTAAGCTAAAGCAGATGTCGATTTTCGCTCATATCGTAGAGCAGGGTTCAGTCTCGGCTGCGGCTGAAAAGTTAGAGTTATCTAAGTCCGTCGTCAGTCAACATCTCAAAATTCTAGAACAAGAGTTAGGCGCCTCTCTCCTTAAACGCACAACACGAAGACAAACTTTGACAAGCATGGGTGAGCGCTTTTATTTGAGTTGCAAAGACATCAATGTGATCGCTGAATCGGCTTGGGATATGGCAAAAGCCGAGCTAGAAGAGCCACAAGGCCGGATTCGTATCACAGCTCCGAATGCCTTGATGGATTTATTGGTAGCGCCTGTTATTGCCGATCTGATGAAACAATATCCGAAGTTAAAGCCAGAACTGATAAGCGACGATCAGCATTTAGACTTCATGGAGCACGATATTGATCTCGCGGTACGAGTGGGCAGTTCTCGTGACAGTAACCTCAAACAGAAACGGTTAGGTGAGTTTAAAGATGTGTTGTGTGGCGTCACAAGCATGCGTGAACGTGAGCTTGAATCGATTCCTTACATTGCAAACTCTTGGCAGGGGAAGCAGGTGACTCACCATTTCAGTTCTTTAACTGAAGAAGGCTTTGTCTATCAACAACAAGCTAGCTGCGTTACCAATTCATTTCACAGTTGTCTTGCGCTGATTAAATCGGGTGTTGGCATTGGTGTGATTCCAGACTTCTGTGTTCCTCAGTTATCTGGTGAAGTTGTCGACGTGCTGCCAAGCTTTGAATTACCCACCAATACGGTTTATGCGCTAAATCCATTTGCTTCAAATACGCCTATCGCCATCAAGCTGTGTATCCAAGCGTTGGAAGAAAAGCTTAAGCAGAATTTAGTATAAGCTTTCTATCGTTGGTAAAATCCGGTGCTTAACCATATTTACTAATAAAAGAAATAACATGTTTATTACTCAGTAATTCGATCTTGTCGATAGTCAGTACGCAATAGCGGTAGTTTTTGTTTTTGAAGGTGATGTTCGACTTTTGTTCTGTTGGTTCTGAAAACTTCCATATTTCAAATCCAAGGTTTTTCATCAGCTCCAATGCATTTGGGTTTTTGATCATCATAGAGAATTTCTTGATCTTAGTATTGCTTGCAAGAAGCTTCATATCGGAAATCAGGTTCGCAATAGATTGTTCGCGCTTCTCAGAGTGACCGCTAACCACAATGTAATTTAAGTTATGATTAGACTCTAAAGAGCAAGCTTGCTTAATATGTAGATGCTTATTTTGGTATTGCTCGAACACCTCTTCGTTGAAGAAAAAACCTAGGCTATGACTAACAATATCGCCACTAACATCGACCATTTTTCTGCCATGCGCCTTTTTTTCACTGCAATAGAGAAACAGGTCGATGGTATCAAGGGCTGAAGGATCCATCTTTGTATATTGTGAAATCAGCTTTATTCTATCTATTACTGCTTTGTCATTCTGATCTGTCATTAGTGGCATGATCTGACAGTCGCAGCCTTCTTCTATTTCCCCTTTAGAGATAGACGATATTCGGCTTTGAAACGAAAAGAACCTCTCACGAAGGAAGTCTTCAAGTAATGCACTGTCTTCGTTATCTTCTGAATCAAAGGATTTCAACGTTGTATACAAGTCCAGACCAAGGCAGTCCAATAACTTTAGGGCTTTGTAATTACTTGGTTTTACTTTGCTATTTTCCCATCGATTTATCGTTACGACATCTACAGAGCTGAATTCATCATCTAAGTGATTAATGTATGCCGCAAAATCCTTTTGCGTTAACTTCAATTTCTTGCGCGCTTCGCGCAGTAATTGCGGAAATTTCATCATGGTAGAATATTCATCTTTGATTAGTGACATTACGTTCCGATTAGTCAGATAGTCTATTTTATCAATCGTTAATATACAGTAGCTATAATATTTATTTTTGAATGTAATATTACATTTTTTAGCAGAAGGTTCTGAAAATCTAAATACTTCAAACCCCACACTCTTCAAGAGTCTCATCATATATACGCGTTCAATTCAAAGTGTTTGTCCTGTGATCTTTAAATTTGGAACGAGCGTATTTCTCCCAGTTTATTAAGGAAGAATATGTATGATGTTATCCAAAGAGAATGAATCAAGAATTATTGAAATGGCGTGGGAAGACAGAACGCCGTTTGAAGCAATAGAACAGCAATTTGGTTTGAATGAATCGCAAGTGATTCGTTTTATGCGTAGCCATCTCAAGCTTGGCAGTTTTAAGCTGTGGCGCTCACGTGTTTCTGGGCGCTCGACCAAGCATGTAAAACTGCGCAGTTCGGACGTTTCGAGAGGTTATTGTCCGACTCAGTACAAGCATCGTTAAAAGAGGGGATGCCCAGCAAGTATCCCAAATCAACACACAGATATGGGAAATGAAAGGAATGAAACAATTTTGCGCTCTACTTTTGGTGCTGCTTAGCTTCGGCATCAGTCATGTTCAAGCGAATGATACGCGACTTAAACAAGCTTACGAAAATCACCAAAGCGACGTTCAGGTGCGCGGATCGGGTACGGTGTATCGAGTACTTCCTGATGATAATAAAGGCTCTCGACATCAGAAATTCATTTTGCGACTCGATAGCGGACAAACCTTGTTAGTCGCACATAATATTGACTTAGCGCCTCGTGTTCAGGGACTGGCAAAGGGCGATCGAGTTGAATTTTATGGTGAATATGAATGGAACAATAAAGGTGGCGTAATGCACTGGACGCACAAAGACCCTCGTAATCATCACACTCATGGTTGGTTGAAGCATAACGGGAAAGTATACGAGTAAACACCTCCGAGACTTTTCCCTTCAAGGCTATAAGATAAAAAGGAATTTTGATGTTTAAGCTGGAAACTGACAGGTTGATTCTTCGAGATATGAGTATCGAAGACGAGTGTGCCTTTGTTGCGATCTCTCAAGACGCAAAGTATCAGCGTTTCTATGATGAAAGTGATTGCGAACCTAACAAATATCGAGAGCTAACTCAGTTGTTTGTTGCACAGGCTTTGGAAGTACCACGCCAGTCCTATCAGCTAGCGGTTGAAAGCAAAGATTCGGGGAAGTTTATTGGAACCGTTTGTTTACGTCTTGAACGCGATAAACAAGCTTCAATGGGCTGTGCTTTATCGAGGCAAACTCAGGGAAAAGGGCTTTCTATAGAAGCATCTGAAGCCCTCGCTGATTTTGGTTTCTCAGAGTTAGGCATACACCGTATCTACGCCGAAACCATCAGCAAGAACTTGGCTGCGATTAAATTATGTAAGTCAATGGGAATGAAACAAGAAGCGTGTTTTAAAGCTCATCGATTCTTCAAAGGTCAATGGTGGGATACAGTTGTGTTGGCGGTTCTACGTTCTGATTGGAAAAAGGCTTAGTGATGGAAAGTGGTATGCAGAAGCTAGATAGAGGGCTCGATCGAGAAGGGTTCATTCAAAATCTTTATTCGCCAAAGAACATTGCGCCTGAATTTCAAGAAGTGGTGTCAGCAGTCGTTGATTCGTTGCTAAGAGAACTTCCAAGTCAAGTTGATGGTATCTACTTGTATGGAAGCGTGCCTAGAGGAACGGCCATTGTTGGTCGCTCTGATTTGGATGTTTCTATCGTACTCGCTACGCCTGTTGGTCAGAGAGAAAAGGAAGTATTTAACCTACTTTCCGGCACCATACCCCAAACCTATCCGCAAGTGACCAAGCTTGATATCGATCCTGGCTTCCTGCGGGATGTTCTGCAACCCACGGAAAAGTACCACTGGCACTTTTGGATCAAGCATTGCTGTTGTGTTTGGGGGAATGATTTATCTAATGAGTTCCCACTATACAAACCAAGCATTGAAATCGCTCAAGCTCTCAATGGTGACTTGTCTACTTTTCTTGAGCAAATGCCCTCGAGTTTCAAAACAATGACTGATGCGGATATCGTTAAGGTAATTGGTAAAAAGTTAGTGCGAGCGGCGTATTATTTTGTGGCTGAGCAAGACGGCAGTTGGTACACCAATCTGAGCCAGTGCGCTGCAGTCGCCAAGCGCTATTACTCCAATCAAAGCGACGATATTGAGCTAGCTCATCAATACGCTCTCGGAAATTTGATATCTAAAACAGAAGCTTTTGAATTGTATGAAAGGCTGAGTAAAAAGCTTGTTGTAAATTAAGCATTAACACAAGCTAGAACAACAAACTTAACTACCTTTGTAACGGCTTTAGGAAAATTAGATGGATGTCCACGAGTGTGTTTCTTTTATCATGCTGAAGGAATCGCAGGTATTACTAGAAAAGCGTAGTGAGTCTAGGGAGACCGATCCCGGTTTAATCACTATACCTGGCGGCCATATTGAACACGGTGAAAACCAGGTTCAGGCGCTGTTTCGTGAACTTGATGAAGAGCTTAATGTTGTTCCGATTGATTACCAATACTTGTGTTCGCTTTACCATCCTACGAAGGAACTTCAGTTGATTCATTATTTTATCGTGAGTGACTGGAAAGGAGATATCACCGCTCAAGAGACTGATGATGTTAAGTGGTATTCACTAGGTTCAGCTCCTGTTGGTATAGCAGCCGATGGTATTGCTTTGAAAGAAGTAGAGCGCGTGGGTAGGTATCTTTAGTTTGGATTCGATAAGATGTTTTGGACGTTTTTGAGGGCTCAAAAACGGTGAAACCCCGATGTTGGTAGCATCGGGGTTTCGAATTTCTAGATTTCTCGACTGGTAAGATCGATTATCTTTTCTATGCAGAAGGCTGGATTAATCCAATCTTATTCCTTGGTAGGGAATTAGATGCGGATGAAGTCCATGTGCTCAACTTTTGGCTTGAACGCGTGACGTTGAACGTCTTGTGGCTTAACCTTAACTTCTGCGCCGTCAATCAGTAGAGTGATTGCTTCGTAGAATTCAGGCTTGTCCATTTGGTTGATCACGTCAGCGTGAACAAGTTCGATAGCTACAGCTTCAGCTTCGCCACCGTAGATTACAGCTGGGAATTTACCAGCGTGACGTAGGCGGCGGCTCGCACCTTTACCTAGTTCAGTACGTACTACTGCTTCAAATTTCATAGTTTTACTCTCAAATTAGTAAAAATTAACTTCACACCTCAATGCGACCTTGAGTGTGTGGTAATGCTTAAACATAAAAGTTCATGCTTAAGCGAGCGCGGATACTAACATCACATTCCAATATGAGCAAGTCAGAAGCCCATTTCAAAGTGAATTTCCTTCGATAATGGGTTCGTTTGGAGATAAAACGCTCGCTAACGCTTGTTTAGCGCATTTTACTCCCTTTTACATCGCAATCCTTATCTATTTATATCACTGCTAAATCATCAAGTTAATGAACGGAAAATGAATGTTTGCCTAAGACTTGGTTAAGTCTTAGTTCGTTAATCTTAGTGTTAATTAAACAGCAGAATGAATAGGTGAAAATATGGAACCGGTAAGCATTGTCGTAATTACGCTAAACGAAGAGAAACGCATTAGCCGCTTAATGGAAGAGTTGAGCGTGCAAACCCACCAAGAGTTTGAAGTGATTGTTGTCGACTCGAACAGTGAAGATAACACCCGAGAAGTCGCACAAGCCTATGAAAGTGCATTGCCAAAACTGACAGTCCACCATATGCAAGAACGCGGTGTTAGCCTTGGTCGAAACACCGGGGCTGCTTTGGCGCAATACAACAGAATCCTTTTCTTGGATGCCGACGTAAGCCTGCCTCGTAACTTCCTTGCGAAGGCGCTTTATGAGTTAGAAGAGAACAAGCTTGAAGTTGCTGGCGTATACATGAGTTCAAAAGGGCTGCCACTGGTTCATAAACTCGGTTATGGGCTGTTTAATGCGGGCTTATTTGCGACGCAGTTCTTTTTCCCGACCGCGATTGGCGCGTGTATTTTCTCAACCAAAAGAGCACATGAAGAGATCGGTGGTTTCGATGAAGAGATTGTCCTTTGTGAGGACTGTGATTATGTAAAACGTGCGAGCAAAACATGGCGATTTAGATTCCTAAATATGACCTTTGGCTTTGACCCACGTCGATTAGATCAAGATGGTGTTGTGAAGACGGGTTCAACTTACCTTAAAGCCAATGTAAGACGCTTCTTTAAAGGCGAAATGCGTAACAACGAAATGAACTACAAGTTTGGTCACTACAAAGAACAGTAAGCATTGAGGTTGTTATGTTTGATGGACTAGGGTTGTTTCTGGGAGCATTGGGTGATGCTCTCATTGGCCCAAACCTATTTGTACCGGGAGAGCCGTTCTTTATCGCAGCGGGCTTTCAACTGTATTCAGGTGCATGGATGGCGTTGGTTTTGGTGATGCTAGGTGGTTTGCTTGGTGATCAACTCAGTTATTTCATTGGTTATAAATACGGTGTTAAGGTGCAACGAAGGCTCATTAAGTTTCGCCCTAAAACCAAAAGATTAATTGCGCGCTGCCGCTATCTGGTTGCTCGCAAAGGCACATACATCATTCTTTTTGCTCGTTTATTAGGGCCTATCGCTTGGGTTGTGCCATTTATAGCTGGCTCGCATCGTGTACCGTGGCGTAATTTTAGTGTGTTGGCGTTTATCGGTTTGGCCCTTGGTGGAGGGCAGTTCATTGCTTGGGGCATGTTACTGGCGCACGGCGTTGAAAACTTCCCGTGGCTTAATAGCCTTAAGATATTTATCTCGGAGCATAATAGCTTGATCGTTGGTGTGTTCGCGGTATTAGTCTTCACCATTATCGGTTACCGAATGAAGTGGCGATGCTTAGTACTTAAGTCTAGTTCGCTGTTGTTGGCGTGGGTATTGTTTGCGAACTACGCTCACTTTTTCTGGAAAGCGGATGACTTTCAGAATCAACCAGAGACGGCTCAAATAAACAAAGTCGACTGGAACTCGGTTACCTATAAAGCGTTCCCCGGTAAATCTTCGTTCTACTCGGCGCAAGCGATCAACGTAATTTATGTTGGAGCAACCCCAAGAGACTTAATGAAGCAATTAGGCTGGATAGAGAATCAAACCTTCTCTCGAAATGAGATTGAATGGGTTGGTTATCTCGCATTGCTTAGAGAAAAAACGCCGCCAGTGTCTGATTTATATTGGCGAGACAAGCCGCAAGATATGGCTTTTCAATTGCCGGGTAACCTGATGAAGCGCAGCCATATTCGTTGGTGGCGTGCAGGTGTTGATATTAAAACTAACCAGCCTCAGTGGTTAGGCGCAATTAGCTATGATGATGGCCTTAAAGTCACGCCTTACTCAGGCATTGTGACCGTGCTTCATAACATTGACCCTAATGTTGATGAAGAGCGAGATCGGCTTGCTAATCAGATACGAACGTTACTACCAGACATCGAGTTAGACAAGTACCCATTAGCAACGGTGGAAGTGATCAATGACGATCATGACTATTACACTGATGGCCGGGTATTAACGATTGGAGCAACGACCCTTAGTGATAATTCACAAACTTTGGATGTTGCTGTGAACGATATATAGAGTTGTATATAAGGTCGATAGAATTAAGCCCTAGCATTACGTTAGGGCTTATTGTGTTTAACTTTTACTTAGCTTGTTCAGCCTTTACTTACTTTAAGCACCAGAGAAGCTTTTAAGCCGCCCATTGAGCTCTTGCTGAGCGTTAGGCTGCCTCGGTAACTGTGTGCCATTTCATTTACGATATTAAGCCCTAAGCCTGTTCCTGGTGTGGTTTCATCAAGTCGGACGCCACGTTTGGTCACTTGCTCAAGCTTCTCTTCAGGAATGCCTTGGCCATCATCTTCAATCACCAACTCTATGTTGCCATCGTCGAGTTCATTTGCATGGACGCGAATAATGCTGCCAGCCCACTTGTAACTGTTCTCGAGTAGGTTGCCGACCATTTCATCAAGGTCGGTTTTTTCTACCGCCACTTCAATCTCAGAGTCTAGCTCGTTAATTATGGTGACTTCATTGGCTGCGTAGACTTTATCAAACGCCATTGAGATAGCTTCAACACGCTCACAAGGTGAAGACTTCACCGAAAGAATGTTCATTGCACCTGCCATACGAGCGCGGCCAAGGTGATAATCAATTTGGCTTTGAATCTGATGAATGGGCTGTTGCAGCAGTGCCTTGTCATCCTCTGGAAGTCGCTCTATCTCATTTTTTAGAACTGAAAGCGGTGTTTTCAACGCATGAGATAAGTTACCCGCGTGGTTACGAGCTCGTTCTAATAACTCTTGATAGTGAAAGAGCAGGGCATTGAGGTCAGAGACTAATGGAGAAACCTCTTTCGGGTAGTTATCGCTTAACCCTTGTTGCTCGCCGTTTCTTAGCATTACCAGTTCGCGTTGCATCTTGCTGAGCGGTAATAACGACCAACTGACTTGAATACCGATCAACATCAGCACGCCAACAAACAGCAACATTAGGATCAACCAGACTTGACCAGTAAGCTCTGTCAGTGTGGATTCTAATGGATCTTCATCAATACCAATGGTGATCGTGACAGGGTCGCTCAGTTCAGGCAGGTAGATATCTTGCTCGATGTAAATCAGCTTTTCTTTCTCTGGCCCTTTGACTGATGTGTGAATCGGTGAACGCTTGATGGTGAGGTCTTTATCCCATAGCGAGCGAGATCGAATGATCTGCTCTTGGGTAGCGGCGCGCCAATAAATACCACTGTAGGGCTGGTTGAACCTAGGATCAGACAGACGCTCTGCCATGATCAGGTTACCACTGTCATTGGTTTCGATATTGGCGGTTAACTCATCCATGGTTAAGCCAAGCTGCTGCTTCATGTCATCGACGAGGTAGTCGTTAACCAGTTTCGGAATCCCGACACCAGCCGCTAATATCATCGCACCTAGCCAAAAAGCCGCAGCAAGGAGCAAGCGGCTTTTTAAACTGATGTTTTTAAGTGTTCGTTTCTTTAGATTCATGCATTTCCAACCTGCCTTTGCTCATCGTAACTTATCGTATTGCGATGATCAGAACAGGCTGTCCACTTAATTAATGGTTGCTCTTGGCGTGATTGACGACTGAGCTATTCAGCATTCAGTTGGTAGCCAAGGCCACGAACGGTTTTGATGATCTTTGGTGCGATTTTCTTACGAATACGACCGATGAACACTTCAACCGTGTTTGAGTCTCGGTCGAAGTCTTGCTTGTAGATATGCTCAACCAACTCAGTGCGCGAGATAACCTTGTTTTGGTTATGCATGAAGTACGCGACAACTTTATATTCCAGCGCCGTGAGGCTAACTGCTTGACCTTGCCACAACACTTTAGAACTGCGTGTGTCTAGGCTTAGATCACCGATTTGAAGTATCGGAGCAGCACTGCCTGATGCTCGGCGCAGTTGAGCTCGGATACGGGCAATCAGCTCGACCATCTCAAATGGCTTAGTTAGGTAGTCATCAGCACCGGCGTTCAAGCCCTCAACACGTTGAGTTAGCGTGTCACGAGCACTTAAGATAATCACTGGCGTGTTGATGTTTTCGTCTCGAATGCCTTTTAATACCGTTAGGCCGTCAAGCTTAGGTAAACCTAAATCGAGGACAATCGCGTCCCATTCTTCTGACGTTGCACGGTAGAGTGCGTCGATACCATCTTGAGAGAGCTCTGGAACCCAGTCGGCCCCCTCAAGTGTTTCAATAATTTGTTGGCCCAAACGAGGCTCATCTTCAACGACTAAAATTTTCATAATTGTTCTTCTAATTTCTTCTAATGACTGTTCGTCGTGCTTAGCTCTTCGTCGTACGTAACTAGTCGCCGTGTTTAATTGCGTCTTTAAAGTTGCGGCCTTTGATCATAAGCATTTCTAACGTCTCAGCGTTGTATTCGACTTTGATGATGTTGTTTTGGTAATTGATTTTTAGTTCATACACCCAAATGTCGTCATCTTCTTCTAGTTCTACTTTAATGATTCTGCCATGAAGATCGTTTTCAACCGCCGCATACATTTCTGAGAAAGGGCGAATATAGCCTTCGCGTACGGCTTCGTAGACTTCGTCTTGATCTTCTTCAAATTCGATACGGGTTCCCGCTTTATGGACATCTTGTACAAGATCATGACCGTTATGATCTGAGTCAGCCCACGCACTAGCGGCGACAAATAAGCCTAAGCTTATAGAAAACAAAGAAATCATAGCTTTACTAAACATAGCGAATCCTAGAGAAGGTTGATAGCGTTCAGTATAAAAAAGTAATTCTGAACAGAAAGTGAACCTGATTAATAATGAGAATTTGATACCGAAAAACTTAACGCTTAAATGGCGCAGGCTTTAATACATAAGATTAATTGCCGAGTGTTAAGAACGTAAGACTTACTTTTATTCTTAACCTTAACGCTGCTGTAGTTCGTCTTCGAATATCTTGTCTCTCATTTTCCAAAAGCGTCCGACTTTACGGGCAATCACGAATTGAGGTGGGCGGAATCTATGTTGGTGAGCAACCACTTTCGTCGGTGAGGCTTCTTCGAAAGGGCGATGTCTGTCTGCAAGGTGAGGGCGAACAAACTGGTCTTTGAAGTTCTGCTTCTGCTTTTTGCTGGTTAATGACCAAAACTCATGCACTTGCGCTTGGTTTTCTCCGCGATAGGTGACCTTAAGTTGTGATTTACCTTTCTCGTCTTTAAGCACGTTGAGGTCCATTTCCAAGCATTCAAATACCAAGGCATCTTTTAGGTTCAGTGCTTCTTTTAGCTTTTTGTCTGGGTCGACTAAGGTTGCATCGCACTCATGACAAATGCGCGCAGCAATGTCATTATCAGCACCACATTCACCGCAATATTTCGCTCGGAAGCGATAATTACAGTGCTCGCGCTCGCCCGTGTCTTCATCGGTAAAGTAGCCTTGGCATTTGCGCCCAAAGTGCTCAAGCAAGAAGCCATTGCTGTCTAGCTTGCCCCAAAAGTTATTATTGAAGCCGCACGCAGGGCAAGGGATGGTGATGATTTCACTGTCTGAATCGGGTTTAGGGTCGCCAACCTCAGGTTGGTAGAGGTCGTAACTGTTGCCCGCATAGTCGAGCACCAAACACTCTTTTTTACCCGGAGATAGGCGTAAGCCACGGCCAACGATTTGTTGATACAAACTGATGGATTCTGTCGGGCGCAAAATCGCGATTAAATCGACGTGTGGCGCATCAAAACCTGTGGTTAATACCGATACGTTAACCAAAAACTTGATTTTACGTTCTTTGAAGTCGCTGATAATTTGGTCACGTTCGAGAGTTGGTGTATCACCAATCACAATTGAAGCTTCACCTTCTGGCAATAAGCCGAGGATCTCTTGCGCGTGTCGAACGGTCGCAGCGAATACCATGATGCCTAGTTTATCTTGGGCTAGGTGAATAATCTGATCGACAATCTGTGGGGTCGCTCGTTTCGATTGCTCGATCACCATGTCGAGTTCTGCTTCTTTGTAGCGACCAGTGCTCGCGGGCTTTAACTGCGAAAAGTCATAGCTCAACACGGGTGCATCAATCATGCGTGCAGGAGTTAAGAAACCTTCATCGAGCAGGTAACGAATCGGCAGCTCAAAGATACAGTCGCGGAAGAAACGTGGCTCATCTGAACGCACTTGACCGCGAGTGTGGTATTGATAAATCCAACCCATCCCAAGACGATATGGGGTCGCTGTTAATCCAAGTACCTTGATGCCCGAATTATTCTCGTGTAAGTGAGTGATGACTTTCTGATAACTACTGGTCTTTTCATCGGGAACACGGTGGCATTCGTCGATAACCAACAGCGAAAATTGGTTAGAGAATGAATCGAGATTTCGCACCACAGATTGCACCGAAGCAAACACGACTTGTTGGTCGGTCTCTTTGCGTCCTAAACCCGCAGAGAAAATCGAGCCTTTCAGCCCGTAACCTTCATACTTTTCATGGTTCTGTTCAACCAACTCTTTTACGTGAGCAAGCACCAACACTCGACCTTTCGCAAGCCTTGCTAACTCTGCAATCACAAGGCTTTTTCCTGCACCTGTCGGAAGCACGAGCACTGCCGGAGTTTGGTGTTTTCTGAAGTAATGAATCACTGATTTTACAGAATCAGCTTGGTACGGGCGGAGTGTATACATATCGCGTCTTGTAAGAAGGAAAACAAATAGTGTGAAATAGCTCAACTAATTGAGCAAAGGTGACTATAATACCCGACTTAGATTAGTTGAGGTATTCATGCGTTTAGATAAATTTCTGTGCGATGCATTAGGCGTCACTCGAAGAGAAGCAACACACTTATTAAAATCCAAGGCAGTGACAGTAAATGATGTCATTCAAAAAAGCGGCTCACTCAAGGTAACTAAAGAGTGCGTTGTGGAATGGCAAGGCAATGAACTGAATGTTCACGGCCCACGTTACATCATGCTTTATAAGCCAGAAGGCTTTGTTTGTTCGCATGAAGATGGCGCAAATCGTATCGCCTTTGAATTACTCGATGAAATCAAAATGGACAAGCTGCACTTTGCTGGTCGTCTAGATATTGATACGACGGGTCTTGTGTTGATTACCGATGATGGTAAGTGGTCTCACCGCATCACATCACCAAAGCACAAGTGCGAGAAGACGTACCGTGTGTGGTTGGTTGAACCTGTTGAAGACGATTACGTTGAAAAATTCAAAGAGGGCATCCAGCTTAAGAGCGAAGATGGCCTAACACTTCCAGCACACCTAGAAGTTCGTGCTGAGCGTGAAGTGCTGCTAACGATTCACGAAGGCAAATACCACCAAGTTAAACGTATGTTTGCTGCTCTTGGTAACAAGGTAGAAGCACTACACCGTGAACGTATTGGCGAAATTGAGATGGACGAATCTTTAGAGTTAGGTGAATACCGTTACCTAACGCAAGAAGAAGTCGATTCAATCTGGAAGTAGTCCTTAGCTAGAAGTTGCTCTTAACAAGAAATTGTTCTTAACAAGAGACCACTTTTGCTGGAAATAGCCCTTTCGTTGTAAAGCCGACCATGGATAGCGTCGGCTGATGATGTTGACTGGTACTAGGAAAGTCTCAGCCAATCTTTGACTCGCGTACTCACGCTAGTCCCTAGCTCTATCAGTTGAACATTCGGAGAACCATGCAAACATCGACCTCACAGAGCCAAAGCTCCCAACTAGAAACACCTCAATTAGGCTTAGTGCTGTTTTTGATTCTAGGTGCGATTGGTGCACTTACTCCGCTAGCCATTGATATGTATCTGCCAGCGATGCCGACCATTGCTAAAGATCTTGGTGTGACGGCGGGTGAGGTACAAATCACGCTAACAGCCTATACCGCAGGTTTCGCGCTGGGGCAGTTGCTGCATGGCCCGTTGGCGGATAGCTATGGTCGCAAGCCTGTACTGCTTATTGGTGTGTTCTTGTTTGCTATCGCTTCTATGGTGAGTGCGACAACTCATGGCATTGAAGCGCTGACTTACATCCGTACCGCTCAAGGTTTTGCTGGTGCTGCGGCGGCCGTTATCATCCAAGCGGTGGTAAGAGATATGTTCGATCGTGAAGATTTCGCAAGAACCATGTCTTTCGTTACTTTGGTGATGACAGTTGCGCCATTGGTTGCTCCGATGATTGGCGGTTACTTAGCGTTGTGGTTCGGTTGGCGTTCAATTTTCTGGGTTCTGGCTATTTTTGCGGTGATCGTGATTCTGGCGGTATCGATGAAGATCCCAGAAACGCTTCCTGCAGAAAACCGACAACCATTGCGCTTTAAAACAACGATTCGTAACTATGCTCGACTGTGTAAGAACCCAACGGCGATGGGCCTGATTTTCTCTGGTGCATTCTCATTTTCAGGGATGTTTGCGTTCTTAACGGCAGGTTCATTCGTTTACATCGATATCTATGGCGTTCGCCCTGATCTGTTTGGCTACCTGTTCGGCTTGAATATTGTTGCTATGATCTTGATGACGAGCATCAACGGTCGAATCGTTAAGAAAGTGGGCTCTCACGCTATGCTCAGAGTCGGTTTAACCATTCAACTGTTTGCGGGCTTAGGTCTGTTAGTCGGTTGGATGTTAGATATCGGTTTGTGGGGTATTGTGCCATTCGTGATGCTGTTTATCGGCACACTGTCTACCATTGGTAGTAACTCAATGGCACTGCTTTTAAGCGGATACCCGAATATGGCCGGCACAGCTTCTTCGCTTGCAGGCACATTAAGATTTGGTACTGGTTCTGTAGTGGGGGCAATTGTTGCTATGCTACCAAGTGACACTGCAGGGCCAATGGCTATGATGATGGCAGCATGTGCAATACTGTCAGCATTACTATATTGGACATTAGGAAAGAAGGCATAATGTCAAAATACTATATTGAAATTCAGAAGTTAGTGAACGATGCGCTGGGCGAGCTGTATGCTCTGCATAAGTCTGGTAAAGCGATCGACGCACCTATCGCGAACAACCTTTATCTTGTTCGTTGGGTAACAAAAGCGATTAAATCTCAAGCTTATGATCGCGTGATTGTGCCTGACTTAGTTCGCTGGCAGAAACAGGGTCGCTCAAAAGGCAACAACTCTGATTTAACTTTTACCTTTAAACGTATTTCTGCGTTTTACGGACGTTTTTTCCCTGAAGGCGAAGAGCCTAAAACGCTAAAAGACAGTGATGTTGAAGCGTTCATGGACAAAATGTACGAGATGGGTTGGAGCGTATCGAGTGAAGACGAGCTAACGACTGGCGGCAAGATTCAATTCTTCACCGATGGCGAGCACTCTTTTGCTTTATGCGGTAAACAGTGTGACGACTCTTTCGACGGGGAGTTGATGGTTAAGCCAATGAACTGGTTTGTTCGTGGCAACCATGCTGAGTTCATCCAAGCGGCGATGGAAGCGGGCTTCATGCTTCACAAAGTAACGGACTATAAGTCTGCGGTGAAGTATCACGGTGAATACATCGTTTACCCTGCTAACCAAGGCAACCAACTGGCTGAGATCCCAATTAGCGTTATCGGCTAATAGCGGATTCGAGATGAGAGATACGAAGAGCGGAATTATCCGCTCTTTTTTGTCTCTCATAGCGCGTGTCGCTAATTTGCTGTTAAGTCTTTTCGCATCCCGTTACCCGAATCTCGCATCTGCTTTTAATCCTGTTCTTTAGCCTGCTTCTCAATTGCCTTCACCATGCCTTTAAAAATAAACAGGTGGGCTGGCATCATAGCAAACCAATACAGTAACCCTAGAAACCCCTTTGGATGCCACCAAGCCGAGATATTCAGCTCGCGAGAGTCACCGTGGTCAGAGACGGTAATCTCGAGTCGTCCTAAACCGGGGCCTTTCATACCGAAAAGCAGGGATAAAAACTGATTCTCTTCACAGCGAATGACCTTCCATGAATCGATTTTGTCACCGACTTTTAGGTTGGGCCCTTCTGGCATTTGTCGAACCGGTACACCACCGCCAAAGAGAAGATCTAACCATTCGCGTGTGCGCCATAGAGCATTAGCAAAGAAGTAACCTTGCTTCGGGCTTCCTATTTGCTGAGCGACCTGCCAAAGGGATTCTAAAGATGCGCTTGAGGTGATACTTGCGCCTGTTTTCTTAGGGTAATAGCCGTACCCAGCTTGCCAGCGTTTGAAGGCGGTCTTATCAAAGCCCCAAACATTACTTTTCACGAAATTTCCTTCAGCGTGAATCGCTTGCTCAACCATATTTTCGAACGAGATAAGCTTCTGAGGGTACTTTTCTCTAATGATGGTCGAACTGGCAATAAAGTCATGTTTTAAGCCCGCGAGAAGCGCTCTGCCTATGTTAGACGGTACAGAAGTCACCACACCTAACCAATATGAAGCAATCTTTGGTGTCAGTAGCGATGTCGCCCATAGTTTGAGTGGACGATCGGCGGTTTTAGCAATATGAGCAAATTGGTTTCGGTAAGAGACAATATCCGGCCCGCCAACCTCAAAGGTTTGGCTTTCGCTAGGCGTGTCTTGTGCGAGTTTTAGTAAATAGTGGTTCAGGTTCTGCAAAGCAATCGGGTTGGCTTTAGAGTCAACCCATTTTGGCGCAATCATAATCGGCAAGTTGTACACGAAATCTCGCATGATCTCGAATGCCGCAGATCCTGGGCCAATGATCACGCCAGCTTGAAGTTCGGTAACGGGTACAGGCCCTTTACGAAGCAATTCGCCGGTTTTCTTTCTCGCTTGAAGGTGCTCTGAATCACCAGTCTGAGGCTGTAAAGAACTCAGGTAGATGACGTGTTGATTCTTTGGCCCAAGAGCAGAAACAAAGTTACGGGCTAAGTTCAGCTCATAATCGATAAAGTCGTGGCCTTCTGCCATGCCATGGACGAGAAAGAAGATAAGATCAAAGTCGGGGACTAAGGCTTGTGTCGCAGCTTGATCGGCCAGATCAAGATACTCAAGCGATAAGCTTTCGTGAGGCTCGGTCCGTGCCTTTAAATAGTCGATATGCCTTGCCGCTGCCGTGACTTGATAGCCTTGCTCAAGCAGGAGAGGGAGGAGTTGCGAACCAACATATCCAGAAGCGCCTAAAACCAGTACTTTCTTCATTGTTACTCCATTTATATCTGTGGTTAAAAACCGAACATTGATATAATAGCGCGATATTTATCTTTATTCATCAATACGTTCCGTTTAGGTATCTCTCTATGTTGCTCTCTTCAATTATTCATCACACACGAGGTGATTTTGTTCGCAGGCTTATTGCGATTGCACTGCCTATCACCTTGCAGAGCATTATGTTTTCAAGCCGAGCCTTGGTGGATGTATTGATGTTGGGCCAACTTGGCGAAGCAGACATCGCAGCTGTGGGTGTGGCGAGCCGAGCGATGTTCGTGACGACCATTATGCTGGTGGGTGTTACCACGGGCGGTGCTCTTCTTACTGCTCAATATTGGGGCGCGGGTAATAGACAAGGTGTGAGAGAAAGCACTGCGCTGACGTGGCTGGTGTCGACACTGTTTGCTTTACTGACTATCGCGTTTTTCGTTTCATTTCCTGCACAAATCATGGGCGTGACGACCGACTCTCAAGAGGTCATCAACTTAGGCGTTGAATACATCGTAATTACGTCATTTAGCATGCTAGCGGTATCGTGTGTCAGCAGTATGGCTGTGGGTTTGAGAGCGATGCACAAACCCGGGCTAAGTACATTTTTCAGCGGTATCGGCATCCTGTCTAACGTGTTCTTAAACTGGGTGCTGATCTTCGGTAACTTAGGCTTTCCTGCGCTTGGAATCAAAGGTGCGGCGATTGCGACGGTACTGAGTGGCGCGATTGAAGTCGCGACTTTGTTTGGTTATCTCTATTTCTCTAAGCATTTATTAGCATTTAAGTTTTGCGATATTAAAGCGGCAGCTTCGATTGATAAGGTGGTTCGCTTCTTGAAGCTGTCTCTGCCGACCACGTTTAACTTCTTAGCATGGGCGGGTGGTTTGTTTGCTTACCACGCGATCATGGGGCAATCGGGCGTTCAAGGTCTGGCTGCGCTATCGGTCATGACGCCGGTTGAATCTATCTCATTGAGTTTATTGATTGGCCTTTCGAATGCGGCAGCTGTTTTGGTGGGTAATCAACTTGGTGCGAAAAACAATGAAGCGGTTTACTATCAAGCGCTTGGCTTAACAATTTTGTGTTTCTTAACTAGTATTGTTGTAGCCGTTTTTCTCTATTTCGTTCAAACGCCAATACTTAATGCCTTTAGCGCACTGACGGAAGAAACCAGAGCCCTCTCAGAGAAGTTCATTCTGATCCTCTGTGTGGGTATTGTCATTCGCTCGGTGCCATTGACTGTGATCGTTGGGGTGTTGAGAGCGGGTGGTGATGTGAAGTTCTGCCTCTATCAAGATTTGATTGCTCAGTGGGTGATCGGTATCCCATTGGCAGCCATCGCGGCTATCTATTTTAAGTTTCCACCTGAGTGGGTATATCTGCTTTTCCTAACGGAAGAAGTCCTCAAGTGGGGCGGGTCGCTCTATCGCATGAAAACAAGAAAATGGATTAAAAACTTGATAGGAAGTTGAAGTAGGGCGCACCAATCGCATCACTTTATCGTTGGCGTGTGATCTATCTTTCAAAATACTTCCTCCTAACAGGGAATTAGTGTAGATTCTCCTTCCAAATTCTAACTAATGCGAGCTGTTTAATGTTAAAGCTGTCAGACCTATGTAAAGGCTATGTCGATGGGGGGGAGTTTCACCCTGTTTTGCAAGGTGCTGAATTAACATTAAACCAAGGTGACCAGCTGGCATTAATGGGAGAAAGCGGTTCAGGTAAAAGTACTTTACTGAATCTTATCGCGGGCTTAGACCTAGCGGACTCAGGTGAAATCGCTTTTCCTCACTTCAATATGCACGACTCAACCGAGCGTGACCGCACCGCTTATCGCAGAAACAACATTGGCCATATTTTTCAGCAATTCAACTTACTGCCAACGTTAAATATTGCCGATAACATCCGTTTTTGCCGCCAGTTAAAAGGCTTACCTGAAGACAAAGGTCTCTGGAGACAGATTCTCTCTGCTTTAGATCTTATGCCTTTACTTGGCCGTTACCCTGAAGAAGCGTCTGGTGGCCAACAACAACGTGCGGCCATTGCGCGTGCGCTGTATATGGAACCAAAAATATTGCTGGCCGATGAGCCGACCGGTAGTTTAGATGAGCGTAATGCAGAAGCGGTAATGCGTTTGCTGACCTCTTTGGCTCGTCAATTAGAATGTACGTTGCTGTTGGTAACACACAGTGAAAAAGTAGCTCTGCATATGGATGGTAGGATCCGTCTGCAAGGAGGGCAACTGCATGTTATGGCCCGTAGTTAAGGCACTACTCGGTCACTATCGACGTTACCCACTGCAGATTATTTTGGTATGGCTTGGTTTAACCCTCGGCGTATCACTTTTGGTTGGTGTTACTGCTATCAACCAACACGCCAAGCAAAGCTATGCGCATGGCGAAAAACTCTTTTCGAATCCTCTTCCTTACCGTATTCGACCAAAACACAACGCCAATAAAATCCCGCAAGGCTTTTATATCCAACTTCGCCGTGAAGGTTTTCAACAGTGTTCTCCTCTTGATCACCATCGTATCACTGATGAAAATGGCGCAAACTTCATGGTTGTCGGTATAGATCCTGTTTCTATGCTTCAGCTACAACCTGGTATAGCGTTAAAAGATCTCACCGCTTTGAACCTCATGAAGCCACCATATCCAATCCTTGTCAGTGATGATCTTGCTGAACGCATGGAATGGCACAACGGTGATTACATCCCTTTGATGGATGGTTCTGAACTTGGTCCTGTGGTTGTTGATCAAAATAATATGATTAATGGTACAAGGTTGATTGCGGATATCTCCTTGCTCCGAATGCTTAAACGAAGTGCTGGGCTTTCAGTGATTGCTTGTTCAGACATGCCCACTGAGAAGTTTGAACGTCTTAAAAATATGTTACCTAATGGTTTGACGATCTCTCGTAGCTCTAAGGCAGAGCTTGAGTCGCTGACCAGTGCGTTCCACTTAAACCTAAAAGCGATGGGTATGCTGTCGTTTGTGGTTGGCTTGTTCATTTTCTATCAAGCAATGTCGCTTTCTTTTATTCAGCGTCAACCGTTAGTCGGGATTTTAAGACAAACGGGTGTGTCTGGTTGGCAACTGACTAAAGCGCTCTGTTTAGAGTTACTGCTATTGGTTTTACTGAGCTGGATCTGCGGCAATGTATTTGGCGTGATGCTAGCAAACCAATTGTTACCTGCCGTATCTTCAAGCTTGGGCGATTTATACGACGCTAACGTCGGCTTAACGATCGACTGGAATTGGCGTTGGAGTGGTTACAGCTTACTGATGGCATTGATTGGTGCTTTCTTAGCGTGTGCGTGGCCACTGGTTCGTTTACTTAAGTCTCAACCGATTCGTCTGTCTTCTCGTTTGTCTTTGATGCGTTTTGCGGGTACCGAGTTCACTTGGCAAGCGTTGATTGGCTGTGGCTTCTTGGTTGCTGCTGTTGCTGTGTATCAAGCCCCTCAGACTCAAGAAACGGGTTTTGCGATTATCGCGCTAATGCTGATCAGTGTGGCGCTATTTACCCCGTTTTTGATGTGGAAGTTATTTAACAGCCTCTCTTATTCGTTGCGCTGGGTTCGTGCTCGCTGGTTCTTTGCTGATGCAGCTTCCAGTATGAGCTACCGTGGCGTGGCGACGATGGCGTTTATGTTAGCCTTAACAGCCAATATTGGTGTAGAAACCATGGTCGGTAGCTTTAGAGATACCACTGATAAATGGCTAACACAGCGTTTGGCTGCCGATCTGTATATCTACCCAACCAACAATGCCGCTGCTCGTATGAGTAATTGGTTATCCGACCAACCTGAAGTGGATTCGGTTTGGTGGCGTTGGGAGAAAGATGTGGCGTCTCCAGTCGGTAGTATTCAGGTGGTCAGTACGGGGCCTTCTGAAGGTGAGCTAGAAGCGCTGACGATCAAATTAGGTATTCCGAATTACTGGTATCACTTACATCACTCTAAAGGCGTGTTGATCAGTGAATCGATGTCTCTCAAGCTGGGGATTCGCCCTGGCGACTACATTGACCTCTATGATAGTCTCGGCTCTGGTTGGCAGGTTGTCGGTGTTTATTACGATTACGGTAATCCTTACCATCAAGTCATGATGTCGCATCGAAACTGGCTGTATGGCTTTGCAGGGCGGGGTAATGTCGGCCTTGGGGTAATACTCAAAGACGATGTGAATTCATTAGGGCTTCGCAGCCGATTAGAAAGCGTATTCAGGCTTGGCTCCGAGCGCGTTTTCGATAACAACAACATCCACAGTCAAGCGATGCGGGTGTTCGATAGGACGTTCGCGATTGCAGATACATTAGGTAACATCACCTTGGTTATCGCCGTCTTCGGTATTTTCTTTGCGACGGTTGCGGGAGAAGTGTCTCGCCAAAGGCATATTTCCTTGCAGCGCTGTTTGGGTGTCTCGGCGAAAGAACTGATCCTGACAGGTAGTTTGCAGTTGTTTGTGTTTGGGCTTATTTCCTCCTTAATTGCGATTCCGCTCGGATTAGCGCTAGCGAGCCTAATTGTTGATATCGTGATAAAGCAGTCTTTTGGGTGGTCACTTGAGTTACAAGTGATTCCTTGGGACTATTTGCAGACATTTGCATGGGCCATGGCAGCATTGATGCTAGCTGGTGCTTTACCAGTGATGAGAATGATTCGGAACACTCCGATGAAGTCACTGAGGGATGCGCTTTAGTATGTTTTTACGGAATACTTCAACTAAGTTAAGACAACGAATTCTGTCTTCTCTGCTATTAATCAGTTTCTTCGGCATCTTTTTAAGTGTTTGGGGTTATTACTCCTATTTCATCGATCCTGGTGAAAAGGGCGTGAATGAAGTTAACTCAATATTGGTTAATGAACACTTCAATGTGTTCGAACCTGTTTTGCCAGACCGTAATGTTTCGCTACCACAAGATTTTAAGTTCCACCCAGAGTTTCAGCACGAGTGGTGGCATTACTTTGCATCTTTGAAAGGTGATGATGGTAAAGACTATTCGGTTCAGTGGAGTTTTTTTCGTATCGCAACGGACGAACGTGAAACACCGGGGTGGCAAAGCCCTCAAGTCTATATCTCAAATGTGGTGGCCTCTTCTAAGTCCAAAGTATGGAAAGAACAGCGCATGGCTCGTGGCGGTATTGGCCAAGCGGGAATGACTAATCGTCCATTCAGACTTTGGATTGATAACTGGAACTGGCGTGCACTCGGCAACACCCCATTCCCCGGGCGCCTTCAAGTGCAAACTGATACGTTTGGACTAGAACTCGACACCATTGCAAAAGGGCCCTATGTGCTCAACGGCGATAACGGTTATCAGAAAAAGCACGACTTATTACCTGTCGCGTCTTATAACTTCAGCGCTCCATTTTTATCGTTGAGCGGTGTGTTGAACCTAGACGGCGTTACCAAGGAAGTGGAAGGAACTGCGTGGGTACATAAAGAGTGGGGCAGTGGCTTACTTGGAGTGGGCCAACAAGGTTGGGATTGGTTTGTATTTAACCTCGATGACGGCACAGCGCTGAGCATTAACCGCTATCGTCATAACCAACAGTTGCCTTACATATTCGGGACATTAGCAACGCGCTCAGGCAAAGTTTACCAATTAACGGAATCCGACATTTCCATTCAACCATTGCAAAATACAACGTTGATGAATGGAAGACGGATGCCTTTGCAGTGGATCATTAACGTCCCTAAGCACGATATCAACCTCACAACGCGTATTATACGCAGGGATATGTGGCTTCCATTTGTCATACCATATTGGGAAGGGCCGATTAAGGCGAGCGGGAGCCATGAAGCGACAGGCTTTATGCAGTTAACTGGCTACTAAAAAACACCTAAGGCTATAATTTGATAGCCTTTTTTTATGCCTGCGCCTTTTAGCGTCCCCCAATGAATTGTGCATACAGGTTCGATGATCTCATCTATACTTAATTCATGGTGCATAACAACATTATGGAATATACGACGTATTGTTTAGTATTTGTAGGAAAAACCGAAGTTAAACATCCGAAGAAGTGATTATCTATCAATTAAACTTGGATATAAACTCGTGGTTATTCTTTGTTATTCGTTTATTTAAATAATAAATATAAGGGCGAAATCATGACCGACGTCATCCGTGACTTCTTTAAAATGGAATCTGCTGGCGGCATCATACTAGTCATCGCTGCGGCGATCGCAATGTTTGTAGCAAACTCACCACTGAACGAAATGTACCAAGGTGTACTACATAGTTACGTTCTTGGTATGTCTGTGTCTCACTGGATTAACGATGGCTTAATGGCTGTCTTCTTCCTTCTAATCGGCTTAGAAGTTAAGCGCGAACTTTTAGAAGGCGCATTAAAGTCTAAAGAGACAGCAATCTTCCCAGCTATCGCAGCTGTGGGTGGTATGCTAGCTCCTGCACTTATTTACGTGCTATTTAATTCAAGTAACCCTGAAGCGCTTCAAGGTTGGGCTATCCCAGCAGCGACTGATATCGCATTCGCATTGGGTATTATGGCTCTTCTTGGTAACCGTGTACCGGTTAGCTTGAAGGTGTTCCTATTGGCTTTAGCAATTATCGATGACCTTGGCGTTGTTGTTATCATTGCACTGTTCTACTCAGGCGACCTATCAACGCTTGCGTTAACGGTTGGTTTCATCGCAACTGGTGTGCTGTTCATGCTAAACAACAAGCATGTAACTAAGCTGAGTGTGTATCTCATTGTTGGTGCAATTCTGTGGTTTGCAGTATTGAAGTCTGGTGTTCATGCAACGCTGGCTGGTGTAGTGATTGGTTTTGCTATCCCACTGAAAGGCAATAAAGGTGAACATTCTCCGCTGAAGCATCTAGAACATGCTCTGCACCCATACGTCGCTTTTGCAATCTTGCCAGTCTTTGCTTTTGCAAACGCAGGTATTTCATTGGAAGGTATCTCAATCTCAAGCCTAACAGGTATGCTACCGCTTGGTATCGCTATGGGTCTATTGATTGGTAAGCCTCTTGGTATCTTTGCATTCAGCTGGGGTGCGGTGAAATTGGGTGTTGCTAAGCTCCCTGAAGGTGTGAACTTTATGAACATCTTCGCAGTATCTGTCCTGTGTGGTATTGGTTTTACAATGTCTATCTTTATTTCATCACTAGCATTTGGCCCAACGAATGTAGAGTTTGACACACTAGCTCGACTAGGCATCCTGATGGGATCTACAACAGCTGCAATTCTAGGTTACTTCCTGCTAAGCGTTTCTTTACCGAAAACAGCAAAGCAACAAGAAGTAAAACTATAATCAGCGGTAGGCTCGTTTAACGGCGAGCCTATTCACTGATTAACAAGCTAACTTCTGAGTAGCAAGACGAGTCACAGAATCATCCTCCCCGATTCATGTGACAGCAAAGAACAAAAAAGCCGTGATGGGCAACTGAAGTGACCCCGTAAAGTTGGACATTTCTGTTAAGCGGCTTTCAAGGCCTGAGT
>NZ_JBFSVE010000003.1:0-127636 GCF_041467715.1 Vibrio sp. 10N.247.311.14 | reverse complement strand
CGCTTGTACGGTGGTGTGAGAGGACGGAGGCCGTGAGGCCTCCTCCTACTCGATTGTCTGTTGTAGGCGCATCTATTGCTCTACAACGATTATTCTTATTATACGTTCGTTACGTCGATGAACATTGACTCATCGATGTTAGAAGATGAAATTTCAGCTTCTTCGAATTCGTACGCTTTGCGGTCTTCACTACGGTCTAGTGGAAGGTTCACGAAGTCAAACAGCTCGCGGTCAGCCAGTTGGCTTGGACTTACGTTCTGGATTGACTTGAAGATCTTCTCAACACGACCTGGCGTTTTCTTATCCCAATCAATTAGCATCGCTTTAATGTTCTGACGCTGTAGATTCTCTTGAGAGCCACATAGGTTACAAGGAATGATTGGGAACTCTTTATGTTCTGCGTATTTGATTAGGTCCGTTTCACGACAGTAAGTCAGTGGACGAATAACAACGTTACGACCATCATCTGAACGAAGCTTTGGTGGCATAGCCTTTAAGCGCGCACCGTGGAACATGTTTAGGAACATGGTCTCAACGATGTCGTCTAGGTGGTGACCCAGAGCGATCTTAGTTGCACCAATCTTCTCTGCGAATGAGTACAAAGTACCACGACGAAGACGAGAACATAGGCCACACGTTGTTTTACCTTCTGGCACTTTCTCTTTAACCACTGAATACGTGTCTTTATCTACGATGTAGTAAGGAATGTTCAGCGTTTCAAAGTACTCAGGAAGAATGTGTTCAGGAAACCCAGGTTGTTTTTGATCTAGGTTTACTGCCACAACATCAAATTTGATCGGTGCTGCTTCACGTAAACGTAGCAAAATATCTAACATCGCAAATGAATCTTTACCGCCACTAATACATGCCATTACTACGTCATTCTCTTCGATCATGTTGTAGTCGATGATGGCATTTCCAACATTTCTTCTCAGACGTTTCTGAAGTTTGTTGAATTCAAGTGTTTCTTTTCTATTATCGTTTTGGTTCATTGCGACTCTCACACCGTCGTATTACCGACTGTAGATTGCTAGTGGGACTGTTTTAGGGCGTGGATTATACGGATTTTTATTTGATGTTGAAATAGTAACGGCCGGATAAACAAGCTGAGTAATAGAAAGATTCTGCTTTTATTGTTCGATAAGCGCCTAAACGGCAGAGAAACGCGGCTTCACAAGCTCTCGGTTGGTATCATAGATAAAGAAAAGCAGCCTGATCTTATTCGATGAGGCTGCTTTAAGATATGTCGCAAAAACTTAGGGGGATGATTTCGCTAAGCTTTTACTTCACTAACAATGATTCTGTTAAAAATTATTGCGCGGGAATGTACGGCAATACGCGAACTGTTGGTTCTGGCAACGTGATGCTGTCACTTCCATTCAGTTCTTCTAAGGTGAATTTCGCACGTCCTTCTTTGATTGGTAGTTGCTTGCCATTTGAAAGCTCGATGTTGCCTTCCAGCTTATTAGCGAACTCTAGCGTTAACCCTTGGATATCTGGCGTGAACCAACCAGAGAACATACCGCTGACGTCTTCAAGCATCGCCTGCATCTGTGGCAATAGGTTTTCTATCTGTGCAACTTCTACTGTGCCAGCTAAAGGCTCTTGAGTCATCACCACAAAAGAATACGCACATTCCTGTTCTTGAGTTTGTACAAAGATAAGAGGGTTTGCTGAGCGTAGGTTTTGATCTACCGGTAGAAGCAGTTCATTGGCCGGAGAGACTTTTAGCTCTTCGTAGTGCTCTTCTTTTTCCATCCAAGCTTTGCTGATGTGACAGGTTTGCTGAGCTTGTTGATCAACAAAGAAGACCGCAACTTTGACATCATCATGCCCTTCTTTGGTGTTGTTTTTCAGCTGAGTATAAAGCTTAGAATACGTGAACATGTATTCTTGCGCTGAAGCAGGAAGAGAAACCCCAAGGCTTAATGAGGCTAATAAAGCGAGTGCTGTCTTTTTCATTATTATAATCTTGTCGAAGTTGAGCGTTTATAAATAGAAAGAGCAGCCAATGAGCTGCTCTTTTTGTGATATTACTGGTATAAGCCGACTATCGAAGGCAACCAAGTTGGTATCAAAATGAGTTACTTTTTCCAGTATACCTCGTTGTGACGGATCATAGCTTGTAAATCAGTCACATAGTCGGAACCTCGCTCAGAATATTTTAACAAGCCATTGGTGAGCTCTGTCGCCGTTGCGGTTGTTAAAAGATCATCACCTTGCGCATCAAGTTTTGCACGAATCACTCTTAGATCGGCGTAAGCACGATTACGATTAAGGTTCATGAAATACCGATGTACGGATTCTTGGCTTGAAGAGAATGTTGCGACTTCATGCGAGCTACCTTCGTTACGTTGTAGCGGAACAAGGCCACAACCTTTGGTGTAACACCAGTGTCCAAAATAGTTATTTGCTTTAGTGGCGAAACGAGATGTACCCCAAGCTGATTCATTGGCCGCCTGAGTTAACACAAGCGCTTCAGGTAGCACGTTTACACGATTCAACATTTCTTTCAGCCAAGCGTCATCTAAGCCCGATGAAGGTACAGGCAGGCTATACAGCTTCCCTAGTCTCTTTGCGTATGACGCGTCTTCAGAGTCAACATTGTTCAACCCCGTCTCTGAAAGCTTGGTTAGAAACGCACGTTCTTTGGTGATTCGCTTGTTTTCGATGTTGATACTTGGGCGAAGATAAGAAAAGAAGGTGTCTTTCTTTTTATTTACATCTTCAATCGCTGCGAAATCTGGCTTATCAGAAGAGACGGTCAAGTCACCAAAGTTTTGCTCTGAGTCTGAAGCCTTTTGCCCCGCTCGCCTGCGCTCTTCTTCTTGTTGGTAAAGCATTGGGCCAACTAACGAGATCGAGCCAACTAAGGCTAATGCTGTCACTTTTAGCGCAAGTGATTTACTTGCGCTTAATTTAGAGTTGTTATGCATCGAATACCTGTGGGTCTTTATTGTTGCTACCGTTGTGGTCGTCGTCGCTCTTTGGTCTGTCTGACGCGATCAGTTTGAGTTTAATGCCAAACATCTCGCGGTAAAGAATCCCTTTCACGTGGAAGAAGAAAGGTAAAACGAAGATAAGGCCAATGCCGTACATCATTGCCGCGACGATGAACATCAGCATTACTAATAGGTAGATAGAAGCAACGGTGAAGATTTTTTTGTTGACAGCACGCAGAGAAAGCAGCAGCGATTGCATTGGCGGCACTTTCTTATCACAAATCAGCAGAATCGAATGGCTGAACGCCAGTGAGAAGTAGATAGACAAGAACGGCAGAATCATACCTGCGATGCCTTGCAGCATTAGGCTAAACAAAGTCACTAGAATAACCGGAACCGTAAACTGCAAACCTTTACCGATGTGGCGTACTTTGGTTTGTAGGCCAGCGGCGTGACTCATTGCCATTAAACAGATACCCGCATAGATAGGCGCACTGATCACTTCATAGCTAAAGTTCGCGATAAAAATCGATTCAACGATTTGTGGCGTAAACGACTCTGGGTCGATAACTGCATCTAAGATAACCGCGGGATCACCAAGCTGTAGTTTTAGTGCGATATAAAAGATAGCGAGCTGCACAAACATCAGAGCAACAATCGCAGGGGAAAACGAAAGAAAGTGACTTACCGTATGTTTCCATGCCTCTTGGAATACAGCCGTTGCTTTGAGCTCATAATCGCCAGAAAGTGCACGGTCGATACTACCGCCCAAATTAAAATCTTTTTCGATGTCGTTGTTCATAGTGATACCTAGGTGCGCCAATTAAACTGAGCCACCTAACTTATTGATAAAAAATTACCTTCATTATACTCATATGTCGGATACAAACTAAAATATGAATCTGTAACAAGGCTTGCTTTTGCGTCTTAATGGTTAATAATTAGACACTTGTTGGGGCGTAAACCCAGTAAATAACAGTATGGTAAAGGATGTTTACTTTTACCTGCGAAATTTTTTATCTTCGAATGGTAAAAAATGCTTTGATTTCACGTTTTTGGTGATTATGATGCGCGCCTCAAAGGTGTATAGCAACAGGTTCTCAAACAGAACCAAGGTGGAGAAAAACAGACGTTGAACGCTAAAAAATCAGTAGGAAAACCAGTAGTACAGCTAACTGGTATTAGTAAAAGCTTCGATGGTAAGGAAGTCATCGGCAATCTTGATCTAAACGTAAATCATGGTGAGTTTCTCACGATTTTAGGCCCGTCAGGTTGTGGTAAAACAACCGTGCTAAGAATGATTGCGGGTTTTGAAACGGCAGATAGTGGTCAAATACTGCTAGCTGAACAGAACGTAACCCACGTCCCTGCTGAACAAAGGCATGTTAACACTGTATTCCAAAGCTATGCCCTATTCCCACATATGACCGTTTTCGAAAATGTGGCATTTGGCTTACGCATGCAGAAAGTTCCAAACAGCGAGATTGAACCTCGTGTATTGGAAGCTTTAAAAATGGTGCGCCTAGAACAGATGGCACAAAGAAAACCACACCAGCTTTCTGGTGGTCAACAGCAACGTATCGCAATCGCTCGTGCCGTCGTTAATAAGCCTAAAGTTCTTTTGTTGGATGAATCTCTATCTGCTCTGGATTACAAACTACGTAAACAGATGCAAATCGAGCTGAAACAATTACAACGCCAACTTGGTATCACGTTCATTTTTGTAACGCATGACCAAGAAGAAGCGCTGTCTATGTCTGACCGTATTATTGTTATGCGTGATGGCGTGATTGAACAAGACGGAACACCAAGAGAGATCTACGAAGAGCCTAAGAACCTATTTGTAGCGCGTTTCATTGGTGAAATTAACGTATTCGAAGCGACAGCGAAATCTCGTCAAGATGAAAAACGCATTGTTGCGACAATCGAAGGTGAAGAGTCCATTATCTATCACGATAAAGACGTAACACCGGGTCAAAAACTGCAAGTATTGCTTCGCCCTGAAGATCTTCGTATCGAAGAAATTAAAGAGTCTGAGCAACGCGGTATTGTTGGCCACATTGTCGAGCGAACCTATAAAGGCATGACATTAGATTCAGTCGTAGAACTTGAATCTGGTATGCGCGTCATGGTTAGCGAATTCTTCAACGAAGATGACCCTGATGTTGATCACTCACTGGGCCAAAAAGTTGCAGTAACTTGGGTTGAGAGCTGGGAAGTGGTATTAGAAGATGAGCAAGAAGTTTAATTTACAAAACGCAATTGTTGCTTTAATCACAGGTTGGTTAGTGCTGTTCGTGATGATTCCAAACATCATGATCATTGGTACTAGCTTCCTTACTCGTGATGAAGCGAACTTGATCGAGATGACCTTCACTCTCGATAACTACGTGCGTTTGGCTGACCCGCTGTATTTTAAAGTGTTGATGCACTCTTTCTATATGGCAATTGTCGCAACCCTACTTTGTTTGATTATTGGTTACCCGTTCGCTTACATCGTGGCAAAAATGCCTACGAAGTGGCGTCCAATCATGTTGTTCCTAGTGATAGTGCCATTCTGGACTAACTCTTTGATTCGTACCTACGGATTAAAAATTGTACTGGGTACGCAAGGTGTCTTGAACAAAAGCTTGTTAGCGCTAGATATCATTGATAAACCGCTACGTATCATGTACTCAGAAACCGCAGTAATGATCGGTTTAGTGTACATCCTACTTCCGTTTATGATTCTGCCGCTGTATTCAGCGATTGAAAAACTGGACGATACGTACTTAGAAGCGGCTAAAGATTTAGGTGCGAACAAACTGCAAACGCTATTGAAAGTGGTACTGCCACTAACAATGCCGGGCATTATCGGCGGCTGTTTGTTAGTACTGCTGCCAGCGTTAGGTATGTTCTACATCTCTGACCTATTAGGCGGAGCTAAGAACCTATTGATTGGTAACGTGATTAAGAGCCAGGTGCTCAACGCTCGAGACTGGCCGTTTGGTGCAGCGACGAGTATCGCACTGACCATGGCAATGGCTGTGATGCTGTATGCCTACTACCGAGCAGGTAAGCTATTGAACAAGAAAGTGGAGCTAGACTAATGGGTCGCACAGTTAAGTTCAGCTTTATGGCGCTGGTATACGCCTTTCTATACCTACCTATTATCGTATTGATTGCGAACTCATTTAATGCCAATAAGTTTGGTATGAAATGGGGTGGCTTCACCACTAAATGGTATGACGCGCTTATTAACAACGACAGCCTAATGCAGGCTGCGTGGCACTCGATCAACGTAGCGGTGTTCTCTGCAACAGCCGCAACGATTGTCGGGAGCCTTACAGCAGTAGCCCTATTCCGTTACCAATTCAAAGGTAAAGGCATCGTAAATGGCATGCTGTTCATCGTAATGATGTCTCCAGATATCGTAATGGCGATTTCGCTTCTTGCGCTATTCTTGGTAATGGGTGTTCAACTTGGGTTCTTTACCCTACTTGCTGCTCACATTACCTTCTGTCTACCGTTTGTTGTAGTAACGGTATACAGTCGCTTGAATGGCTTTGATGTGAAGATGCTAGAAGCAGCAAAAGACTTAGGTGCAAGTGAATGGACGATTCTAAAGCAGATCATTCTACCTCTTGCTAAGCCAGCGGTTGCTGCAGGTTGGTTATTGAGCTTCACTCTGTCTTTGGACGATGTGATCATCAGCTCTTTCGTAACCGGCCCAACGTATGAAATCTTACCACTAAAGATTTACTCAATGGTTAAAGTGGGTATCTCTCCTGAGGTAAACGCCCTAGCAACAGTGATGTTAGTGGTGTCGTTAATACTGGTGATCATTTCTCAGTTATTAGCGAGAGAAAAAATCAAGTAAGTCTCCTACTCTATATTAGAGACAGGCTTGATTAAGAAGTTAAGAGACTTCAAGTTCAAAAAAGTGTTAATCATAAACAGAATGGTAAATTGCCATTCTGTTTTTCTATCTACTGCCTTCGGGCAACGTTTAGTTTGGAGCTAACGTCAATGAAAAAATGGGCTACTCTATTAGCTGGTAGTGCATGTGCGCTTTCAATGTTATCTGCACCATCATTTGCAAAAGATAACAAAGAATTGGTATTCATGAACTGGGGACCTTACATCAACAGTGAGATTCTAGAACAGTTCACTGATGAAACTGGTATCAAGGTTATCTACTCGACTTACGAGTCGAACGAAACCCTGTACGCAAAGCTAAAAACACACAACAAAGGCTATGACCTAGTTGTGCCGTCGACTTACTTCGTATCTAAGATGCGTGACGAAGGTATGCTACAAAAGATCGACAAAACTAAGCTGAACAACTTCAAGAATCTAGATACTAACTACCTAGATAAGCCGTACGACCCAAGCAACGACTACTCTATTCCACATGTAGTTGCAATCACAGGTCTTGCTGTTAACACTGACATGTACGACCCAGAAGATTTCCAAAGCTGGGCTGATCTATGGAAGCCAGAGCTAGAAGGTCAACTTATGATGATGGACGACACTCGTGAAGTGTTCCACATCGCACTACGTAAGTTAGGTTACTCTGGTAACACGACTAACGAAAAAGAGATCGACGAGGCGTACGCTGAGCTACAAAAGCTTATGCCAAACGTTCTAGTATTTAACTCAGACAACCCAGGCGCGCCTTACATGTCTGGTGAAGTGGGTCTAGGAATGCTGTGGAACGGTTCTGCTGCTGCTGCGCAAAACGAAGGTCTACCAATCAAACTGGTTTTCCCTAAAGAAGGCGGTATCGGTTGGGTTGATAACTTTGCGATTAGCTCTGGTGCGGTAAACGTAGAAGCAGCTCATAAGATGATTGATTTCCTACTTCGCCCTGAAATTGCTGAGCAAATTTCTCGTGACACAGGCTACCTAACGGCCGTTAAAGCGTCTAACGAGAAGTTCAAAGATAGCCCTGCGCTATTCCCATCGCAAGAAGACCTTGATCGTGTTGAATGGCAAGCTGCGGTTGGCGATAAGACAGTGAAGTACGAAGATTACTTCATGAAACTTAAAGCAGGTCAGTAATTTAGCTTATTATCTAACTGTGGCTAAGTAACCAGTTTACTTAACAGGTCAACGTAGATAATCAATAAGTTAAAAATAAGAATATCAATGAATAGGCAGCTTAGGCTGCCTATTTTATTATATCGCTGCTATAATATAGCGCGATTTTTCGAAATCCTTTACCTTGGGTTCACTACCCAGCTCCAAATCAAACAAATG
The DNA here is from genome assembly GCF_041467715.1 of Vibrio sp. 10N.247.311.14. Classification (NCBI taxonomy): domain Bacteria; kingdom Pseudomonadati; phylum Pseudomonadota; class Gammaproteobacteria; order Vibrionales; family Vibrionaceae; genus Vibrio; species Vibrio sp. 10N.247.311.14. The sequence goes on along the minus strand of NZ_JBFSVE010000003.1, from coordinate 119,453 downwards.
AACGGAACAGTAATGAAAAAAACACTGTATACCGGCGCATTGTGTGCTGCTACTTTACTTTCTACACCCTCTTTCGCAGCTGACCAAGAACTGTATTTTTACAACTGGTCTGAATATATTCCAAATGAAGTACTAGAAGACTTCACAGAAGAGACGGGCATTAAAGTCTACTACTCAACTTATGAGTCTAACGAAAGCATGTACGCTAAGTTAAAAACTCAAGGTACGGGTTACGACTTAGTGGTTCCTTCTACTTACTTCGTTTCTAAGATGCGTAAAGAAGGCATGCTTCAAGAGCTTGATAAAACCAAGCTAAGCCACTTTGCAGATTTGGATCCAAATTACTTAGATAAGCCATTTGACCCAAATAACAACTACTCAATCCCATACATCTGGGGTGCGACGGGTATTGGTATCAACTCAGACATGCTAGACAAGTCTTCAGTTAAAAACTGGGGCGATCTGTGGGATACGCAGTGGGAAGGTCAACTGATGATGATGGATGACTCTCGTGAGGTTTTCCATATCGCTCTATCTAAACTGGGCTACTCTCCAAACACGACTAACCCTGAAGAAATCAAAGAAGCCTACGAAGAACTTCGTAAGCTAATGCCAAACGTATTGGTATTTAACTCAGATTTCCCAGCGAACCCTTACCTAGCAGGTGAAGTGTCTCTTGGTATGCTTTGGAATGGTTCTGCTTACATGGCACGCCAAGAAGGCGCAACGATTGACATTATCTGGCCAGAAAAAGGCGCTATCTTCTGGATGGACAGCCTAGCAATTCCAGCAGGCGCTAAGAACACTGAAGCGGCTCATAAGATGATCGACTTCCTTCTTCGCCCAGAGAACGCTGCGAAAATTGCTCTAGAGATCGGTTACCCGACACCAGTTAAAACCGCTTACCCTCTTCTTCCTAAAGAATTTGCTGAAGACAAGAACGTTTTCCCACCACAATCAGTGATGGATAACGGTGTGTGGCAAGATGAAGTTGGTGAAGCGAGCGTTATTTATGACGAGTACTTCCAAAAACTTAAAGTAAACAACTAAGTTATTGTTAGTTAAGAAGTTAAGTAAATAAAGCGGCGTAAGCCGCTTTATTTTTTCAGATTCAGAAACTGATGTGTGTTATTAAAGACAAGGCTTAGGCCGTTAAAGAACCTTTCTCTGTACATAATAACTCGCCAACCAGTTTAGGCACCTCGATACTCGCCTTTCCGTAGCGCTTCTCTTCAAATTCACTTTCAACCGCACTTGGTTCGAGGTTTATCTCGATAGTATGTGCACCATGCATTTTCGCATCGTGAACAAAGCCTGCCGCTGGATAAACAACACCTGAAGTTCCGATAGAGATAAACAGATCCGCTTCTTCCAGTGCGGAATAAATGTCGCCCATTCTTAGTGGCATTTCGCCAAACCAAACAATATGTGGACGCATTTGTGCAGGGATTTGGCAGCAATGACAAAGTTCACCCGTTTCAATATCGCCTTTGTGCTCTACAACTTGATTGGATTCACTGCAACGCGCTTTTAAAAGTTCACCATGCATGTGAATAATGTTGTTGCTACCGCCTCTCTCGTGCAAATTGTCGATGTTTTGAGTAATGATGGTAACTTTGCCATCAAGCTTGTCTTCGAGCTCTCCCAGCGCCTTGTGGGCTGAATTGGGCTGAATGCTCTCACTTTGCAGGCCGTGACGACGCTTGTTATAGAAGGCTTGTACCAAGTCAGGATCTTTTGCGAACCCTTCAGGCGTCGCTACATCTTCGATTTTGTGGTTTTCCCATAGCCCGTCTTGTGCTCGGAATGTTTGTATCCCCGACTCTGCAGAGATGCCAGCGCCAGTAAGAATTACGATATTTCGATATGGGAAATGCATATAACGTCCTTTTAGATATGTCACTTTGTAACAGCTTAGCACTGTTCAAATTCCAACAATAGTTTTGGGGATTAGACCATAGTCTTAGGCAACTGAATTCATTGGCTATTTGTGACATAACTCGCTTGATAGTTGTGGTTGTTGTTACTCAAATTCTCTGTTTTGCTATCCATAGAAACAAAAAAGCGACCGAAGCCGCTTAGTTCTGTTCAACAGTTGTCTACTTGATGTGCTTTACCCCACCAAGTGAACAACGTTAGTCTTCGTTGATAGAAGAGATCTTATGGATAGAAAGATCCGCACCGTTGAATTCATCTTCTTCACTTAAGCGTAGGCCTGTTAGTTTGCTCAACACACCGTATACGATTAACGCGCCGACGAAAGCAACAGCAACACCTGCGACTGTACCAATCAACTGAGAAGCAAAGCTCACGCCGCCTAGACCCCAGAAAGCTTGTTGGCCGAAGATACCAGCAGCAACGCCACCCCAGGCACCACATACGCCGTGTAGAGGCCATACACCCAGTACATCATCGATCTGTGTTTTGTTTTGCATATAAGTAAATAGGTAAACAAACAGCGCACCTGCCACACCGCCCGTCACCAAAGCGCCAAGTGGGTGCATCAAATCTGAGCCCGCACAGATAGCGACGAGACCAGCCAAAGGACCATTGTGGATGAAGCCCGGGTCATTTTTACCTGCAATTAGAGCCGCAAGAATACCGCCAACCATGGCCATGAGAGAGTTCATTGCCACGAGACCGCTGATGCCATTGATCGCTTGAGCTGACATCACGTTAAAGCCAAACCAACCCACACATAAGATCCAAGAGCCTAGTGCTAAGAATGGGATATTCGATGGTGCGAAGTTGGTGTGTTTGCCTGCACGGATTCGACCTTTACGCATCCCTAAGAAGTAAACTGCGACCAAAGCAATCCAACCACCTACGCCGTGAACCACTACCGAGCCTGCGAAGTCATGGAACACGTAACCAAACTGACCTTCTAGCCAATCTTGGAATCCAAAGTTGCCGTTCCAAATGATGCCTTCAAAAAATGGATAGATGAAACCAACCGTAAACAGTGTCGCAATCAAAATTGGATAGAAACGAGCACGCTCTGCGATACCACCAGAAACAATCGCAGGAATTGCCGCTGCGAATGTCATTAGGAAGAAGAACTTAACCAGTTCATATCCGTTGCCTTGCGAAAGTGTTTCTGCGTCTGCAAAAAAGTGTGCACCGTAAGCAACCCAGTAACCGATAAAGAAGTAAGCAATGGCGGAGACACCAAAGTCGGAAAGGATCTTAACCAGCGCGTTGACTTGGTTCTTCTTTCGAACGGTACCGACTTCTAGAAATGCAAAGCCAGCGTGCATCAAGAAAACCATGATGGCGCCGAGTAATAGGAATAAAGTATCTGAACTTTGGGTAAGGGTTTGTACTGCACTATGAACTTGAGTCACCGTTTCACTCATTAAAGCATTCTCCTTCGCTTTATCTGATTTGCACTGATATCGTGCGATTCAATGTTGTAATTAATTAAAGACTCAACAGTGAACGCAAGATGCGTTCCAAGTGTGAGGGGTAATTTTCGTGCAACAGGTTTTGTTTTTAACTTATTGATTATTAAAGTCTAAATATTTAGGTGCACTTTTATGGTCCTTTACACCAAAAAAAATCGCAACGACAATTGCACCAAATAAGGGAGTTGCACCATATTGAAGCGGTCAATAAGTAGGTTCTGATGCAGATAGCGGCTGACAACTATTTACGGTTCCGGGGACTTAAAAACAAAAAGCCCAGTTCAATGAATCACTGGGCTTTCTTTAGATATGTCATTAACGTCTCAGCGTTACAGGTTTGGTCCTGTCGACGGGTTTTGCGGTAGGTTTTGACTTAAACGCTGCATACCTTGATACATGCGGATAAACCAGACCACAATCGCAACACCACCAAACAGCATGCCTACATACGGAATGTAGTAAGCGATGTCATCGATAATATGGTTTTGATACCAGTAATCGTTCACACCGATTAACACGCCATTAGAGGTCGCTACTGTCACGATAAGTACAACAAAGAACGTCAAGTTCAAGAAGAACGAGCGAATCAAGCCGTAGTAATGGGTATCCACTACTTCGCCGTCTTCACCTTTATCTAAACGATAGCCCGCGTAGATGATGGCAACCATACCAGAGAGAAGACAAGTAAATGGCGTAAAGCAGCTTAGTATGTAAGCGACCCAAATACCTTTATGAGGTTTGTTCATTCTTATTCACCCCTTCCGTTTTCTCTGTTGCTGCGTTAGCGCTTTGTTCAACGCCGTTTTTCTCTTGTTCCATCACTTCTTTGTACCAAAGATCATGGTGCTCTTTAGCCCAAGTCTCATCAACTTCGCCTGTTACCATGCCTTCTAGTGCCCCTTCCATACCGAACAAGCCGATGTAGATGTGGAACACGAAACCACAGATAAGGATCAAAGCAGCCAACATGTGGACTAGGTTTGAGAGCTCCATATCTCGACGGGTTTGACCGAAGATTGGGAAGTCTAAAACCAAGCCACTGATCGCAGCCACACTACCCATAACAATCAATAGCCAGAACAGTGCTTTTTCACCCGCGTTCGAAAACTCTGCAGATGGATGAGAACCTTTATGTTTCCCGACCATACCACCTAGTTTCATGAACCACTGGATATCGACCATCTTGAAGATAGACTTGCGCCACCACTTGATAAGAACAGCCATCAACAGCACATAGAAAATTGGGCCGATGTAGTTGTGGTATTGCTTAGCTAGTAGAACGATGAAGCCCCACAGATCCGTTGGAATGTACGGCTTCAAGAAGTGTTTACCGTAAACCAACATCAAACCACTGAACGCCAGTGTTAAGAAGGTAAACGCCATGCTCCAGTGCAATGCACGGTCTAGTCGAGACCAACGTTTGATTTTACGACCCGTTCTTGGCGCGCTTAACATTAGCGGGCCAATCACAACGTACATCAAAGTCACAAAAGCAATACTGCCAAAGATAGCGACCGCACCGGCTGGTGACATCCACTTCTCTTTCAATATGTACCAAGTTTGACCTGGAGTACTGATTAACACACCGTGCTCAGCTGATTGAGATGTGGTGTAACCTTCCTCACCATTTCTTACTTGTCGCCAAAAATCGGCACCAGCAAGCTGTGTGATTTCTCGTTGAGCAGAGCTCGATTGAGTTTGTGATGAGTTCGTCTCAGATGCATGACTCATAGGAGAAAGCATTGTTAGTGCTGCCAACATCGGCAGCACAACAAGGAAGAGACGCTTAAACATTGTAAGCATATGTCTCTCCTACTTAGCTCTTAGTCGCATCGTAAGAAAGGTCGTTGCCGTCTGTCCAACCTGCACCTTTCGCACCACGTTCAACAACACGCTGACGGAATACATCAGAGACTTTCTCTGCATCACCCGCTAGCAGTGCTTTGGTTGAACATAAAGAAGCACACATTGGTAGTTTGCCTTCAGCGATACGGTTCGCACCGTACTTCTGACGCTCTTCCACAGAACCTGGCTCTGTTTCAGGGCCGCCAGCACAGAAGGTACACTTGTCCATCTTACCGCGCTCACCAAATGCTTCCTGTTTAGGGAATTGAGGTGCGCCAAACGGACAAGCAAACAAGCAGTAACCACAACCGATACACAGATCTTTATTGTGAAGCACGATGCCGTCTTCTGTATGTTCAAAACAGTCTGCCGGGCAAACTGCCATACAAGGGGCATCAGTACAGTGCATACACGCTACTGAGATAGAGTTTTCACCTGGTTCGCCATCGTTCAGTGTCACAACGCGACGACGTTGAATACCCCATTCCAGAGCATCATCATTTTCATTCTTACATGCAGTGACACAACCGTTACATTCGATACAACGCTTGGTGTCACAAAGAAATTTCATTCTAGCCATTTTAAGACTCCTTACGCTTTACGAATATTACAAAGGGTTACTTTCGTTTCCTGCATCAACGTGACAGGGTCGTAACCGTATGTGGTTGCTGTGTTAGCAGCTTCACCAATAACGTAAGGATCAGTGCCTTCTGGGTATTTAGAACGCAAATCTTCGCCTTGGAACTTACCACCGAAGTGGAATGGGATGAATGCCAGACCCGGTTTCACACGACGTGTAACCATCGCTTTCACCTTAATACGGCCCTTCTCTGCACCCTCAACCCAAACATCGTCACCGTCTTTAAAGCCGATGTCGTTTGCATCTTTCGGGTTCACTTCAACAAACATCTCTTGCTGTAGTTCTGCTAGCCAAGGGTTAGAACGGGTTTCTTCACCACCACCTTCGTACTCAACCAAACGACCAGAGGTCAGGATAATCGGGTATTCGCCAGATTTGTCTTGCTCTTGAATCGACTTGTAAAGCGTAGGAACACGGAAGATAGCTTCTTTGTCGTCCCACGTTGGGTAATCAGCAACTAGGTCGCGACGTGGCGTGTAAAGTGGCTCACGGTGCAGTGGTACACGGTCTGGGAATGTCCAAACAATCGCACGTGCTTTCGCATTACCAAATGGGATACAGCCGTGTTTAATTGCCACACGTTGGATACCACCTGAAACGTCAGTCTTCCAGTTTTTGCCTTCAGCAGCCGCTTTCTCTTCTGCAGTTAGATCATCCCACCAACCCAGTTGTTTCAGTAGTTTGTCACTGAACTCTGGGTAGCCGTCTTTGATCTCACAGCCTTTCGAGTAGCTGTCTTCTGCGAGTAGGCTTTGACCTTCAAACTCAACACCAAAACGAGTACGGAAGTTACCACCACCTTCAGCAACCGTCTTAGACGTATCGTAAAGGATGTGTGTACCCGGATGTTTCATCTCTGGTGTGCCCCAACATGGCCAAGGTAGACCGTAAGTCTCGCCATTTGCTGGACCGCCTTCTGCTTCTAGAGACGTTTTGTGGAATGTGTGCCAATTCTGTTGGTGTTCTTTCAAACGCTCAGGGCTTTGGCCTGTGTAGCCGATTGTCCACATACCTTTGTTGAATTCACGTGTAATATCTTCAATCAGTGGTTGGTTGTTCTCAACACGGATGTTTTTGAACAGCTGATCAGAGAAACCAAGCTTCTTAGAAAGCAGGTACATGATTTCGTGGTCAGGTTTAGATTCGAATAGAGGATCAACAACCTTGTCACGCCACTGTAGAGAACGGTTTGACGCCGTTACACTGCCGTAGGTTTCAAACTGAGTCGTTGCTGGTAGCAGGTAAACGCCGTCGGTACGATCATTCATTACCGCTGCAACCGTTGGGTATGGGTCAACAATAACCATCATATCCAGCTTCTGCATCGCTTTTTTCATCTCTGGACCACGAGTCTGAGAGTTCACCGCGTGACCCCAGTAGAACATGGCACGGATGTTTTCGCGTTGGCGAATCTTGTCTTTGTCTTCAAGTACGCCATCAACCCAACGAGATACAGGAATACCTGCACTGTTCATTGGTTTTTGACCGCCGTATGCGTTGTCGTCGAAACGGCCTTTCACCCAGTCAAAGTCGATATCCCAAACTTTTGACCAGTGACGCCAAGAACCTTCAGACAAGCCGTAGTAGCCTGGAAGTGTGTCTGACAGTACGCCAAGGTCAGTTGCGCCCTGTACGTTATCGTGACCACGGAAGATGTTTGCACCGCCGCCTGATTTACCGATGTTACCTAGCGCAAGCTCAAGTACACAGTAAGCGCGTGTGTTGTTGTTACCCGTCGTGTGCTGAGTACCACCCATACACCAAACGATACAACCCGGACGGTTTTCAGAAAGTAGTTTCGCGGTGTGGTATACGTCTTTTTCACTAACACCAGTTACGCGTTCAACTTCTGCTGGGTTCCACTTCGCGACTTCTTCACGGATCTCGTCCATGCCGAATACACGTTGTTTAATGAACTCTTTGTCTTCCCATTGGTTTGCAAAGACGTGCCATAACACACCCCAGATAAACGCAACGTCAGAACCTGGACGAAGAGAAACGTAGTGATCTGATTTCGCAGCAGTACGCGTACGACGAGGATCCGCAACAACGATCTTACAGTTGTTCTTCTCTTTCGCGATCAAGATGTGTTGCATCGCTACTGGGTGAGCTTCTGCTGGGTTTGAACCAATGAACAGCATCGATTTACAGTTGTGCATGTCATTGAACGAGTTTGTCATTGCACCGTAACCCCAAGTGTTCGCAACACCGGCTACTGTGGTTGAGTGACAAATACGTGCTTGGTGGTCAACGTTGTTGGTGCCCCAAAGCGAAGCCATCTTACGGAATGCATAAGCTTGCTCGTTACTGTGTTTCGCACTACCTAGGAAGTAAACTGAATCAGGGCCAGACTCTTTACGAAGTTCTAGCGCTTTGTTACCGATCTCTTCAATCGCTTGTTCCCAAGAAAGCTTCTTCCACTTACCGCCTTCCAATTTCATTGGGTACTTAAGACGACGTTCACCGTGGCCGTGCTCACGAAGTGCTGCACCTTTCGCACAGTGTCCACCAGCGTTGAATGGGTGATCGAATGCAGGCTCTTGACCTGTCCATACGCCATTTTGAACTTCAGCGTAGATACCACAACCCACAGAACAGTGAGAACAGATAGTACGTTTCACTTCTGTTTTCGCTTCTGGATCGACTGATTTAGCCTGTGCTTTCTTCATCATACCTGGTGCAAATAGACTTGCGCCTACCACTGCGCCACCAGCAGCTAATGAAGTGTTTTTCATGAAGGCACGTCGAGACACACCTAGCTGATTGGTTTCTTTGCTCACACTATTGGAGCGTTTGACAAGTTTCATCCGTTATCTCCTAAAGTGTGTCGTAGTAATCGCGAATGTGTTGCGTCTCACGATACCCTGTCTTCTTCACGTCTTCTTTCGAAATTTCAACAGTTTCTGAAGCGGTTGCCACTTTAGTTGTACCAGCGACAACGGCACCAGCAACGGCTGCAGTCGTCAAGCCTTTGAGTAGATCCCTACGGCTTGTATTTATATCTTTATTATCTTTCATCATTGCTTCCTTACCTTACGGTAGATCTTTTTTTGGAGGCTTAATGCCCCTCTATCGATATAATCGCGTACTGCTCGATTACTCGTAATCAGTGACGTTTTTCACATCAATCTTTAATTTGTGCTTACTGCTTTTTGTATTCACGCTAAAACGCACTTGTTCTAACGTTAAGAATGCTTCACACAGTTGAGCGGCCGATTTGTAGAAGTTCGCGCTTTCTGCCCCTTCAAGCTGACGCGTGAAAGAGTTAAACCAAGGGCCAAGGTGCTTATTGAATACCGCCTGTTGCAGTGCTTCTTCTTCAGCCGTTAGCATCGCCATCACTTCACACAGTGCTGCGATATGATCTTCCGGCTCTTTCACTTGATCGTCACGCTCAATGCCTAAAAGCTCTAAGTCATGACGAATCTCTGCCAATGGTTTTTCCATCATGGCACCAGTTCTATGCCAAGAACCAAATGGAACTATCTCTCCACGGCCAATGCCAATGAACAGATCTTGATATTCGTCTTCTAACGCTTCGCGATTTGATTCCGTTGCCGCTTGTTGAATGGCAATCCAAGCCTTTTGCATTGCGCTTTCAGACGCTTCAATATCGAGTGTTTTTAGAAAGTCGATCACCTCTTCAGAAGGTGCGCTGCGAAACAGTGCGGATAGAACCAAATAGATCTCAGTTCTTAGTGTCTGTTCTTGTGCCTGATCCAAATTCGTTTCCAAGGCTAACTCCTAGTATTTCAATTGTTTCAATGGGTCTTGAGCCATTGAATCGAACATATCCACCACACGGCAGTCTTCACACATAGCAATACGATTAATCGCTGCTTCATCTGAAAAGTGAGAGTGACCGCGTAACTTGTTCTGTAACATGTCAATCATAGACTGAGGTGCGAATGGTTTATGGCAACGTACACATTCCGCAGCTTTCTCTTCATGAATCACAACTGCTTTTTGACGTTCTTCTTTTACCCAGTTCATACGAGGCGTAAGAGTCAGAACATTTTCAGGACATGCTTTTTCACACAAGCCACATTGAATACAGTCTTGTTCTACAAATTTAAGTGATGGAGAAGCCCCGTCGGTATGAAGTGCACGTGTCGGACACACAGCCACACAGCTCATACATAACGTACAATCTTTGCTATCACACGAAACGTTGCCGTAAGGTGCGTTTGACGGAAGCTCAACAATATTTTCAACAGGAATACGAGCTGAAGACATCGCATCAAGTGCTGTAAATAGACGTTGGCGCTTGTTGCCTTGAAGATCGCCAAGTGCAAGGTCGAATGAATCCACACAAAGTGTTGGAGGACATTCACGTAGAGATTCTAAGTACAGAATATCGATGGTTTCTTTTGGAATACCGATTTGATCTAGTAGTTCTTGAGCAATCCCTACTTCGTTATTTAGAACACGAATGATCGTTTCTGGCATAAAGCGAGATGCGGCAAACAGAACCTGAGTTGCGCCATTAACTAAAGCTGCAAACCAAGTATCGATACCAATAGATGGCAGTTCTTCTACGACAATTGGAATCACGTTATCTGGCAGTGCTTTTAGCGCCATTACATTGTAAGTCTCATGACGAGAGCTACAGATAAGTACGATTGGATCCAGACCGCCCGCTTGCTCATAATTAGCTAGCGTACGTTCAATAAACTTTTGAGTGTCATCAGGGTTTGGCAGCGCATAGGTAATCGCTTCTGTAGGACAACTAGTTGCACAAGTACCAACGCCTTGACATAGGTAAGGGTTAATCTCAATATTGTGACCCGTCTTATCAGAGCCTTCACTTGATAGTGCGCCAGCAGGACAAGCATCTACACAACGCTCACAGCCTTTTACGCCACGAGAACTGTGTGCACATAGGTCTGTGTCCAAACGGAAGAACTTAGGCTTATCAAATGTGCCCATAAGCGTTGGAATCTCTTCCAGTGCTTCAGCAAGTTTTGGATAGCCACGACCTACTGGGTAATAACCCGGTACAGGTACTTCTTCTGTCATGCAGCTATTCAGACATAGGTCTAAAACAACATCGAAACAATCGTGATTAATCGCGACTTTCGCTAGATTGCTTGATGTGCCTTTGTTTTCGATCACAACTTCAAACGTGCCAAGGAAACCGGATACTTGAACCGAATTCGCGAAGTACAGTTCTGGGTTTGTGCCCTTTTCGCCATCTGTTGACAATAAGGTTAGGCTCGTCAATTGAGGTAATTGAGCCGCAGCACTTTCAATGATCGCAGTTGGACCAATAACAAGTGTATTACCGCCGCTTTCGTAGCTAACAGTAGGTGGAATCAGATTTGTTAACTCAACTGTATTTTCAAATGCATACAGTCTTGCTTTAGCGTTATTTGAATTTGCTTGTTCTAATAATTGTTTAAGCATTGCTCAGTTCCATCTTTGGACATGGATAATCTGTTCAACCTTTATTGTAGTAAGCGAGAGAGAACTTGCTGAGTAATCCGTTAACAACTAACCCTTTAGCCAGTGTGTCGTTCGTCAGACCGTGAACTCATCTATCTACAAAAAAGTTGATAATGAACGTTATTTTGCAAATGCCATGCCAATTTAATATGCCTTATATTTCAGTGATTTAATCCTATATAACGTTTATTGTGCGTATAAAAAAACCGCTTGGGACATTTTGTCGCAAGCGGTTCATTGAGTGTTTAGTCAAAATGTACCTATTCTTTGTGTGGTATATTTTGTCCCACCTCTTTCAGGTCTGCTTCGTCTGACATTGTAGCGTTATTATCCGGTACTGTGTTTTTATACAGTTCTTTTTCTTGTTCGGTTATTTCGGCACTTTCTGACGTTTCAAGTTTATTATCAGATACCTCAAGATCGCTTTCAGAATTTTCTAAAACTTCACCTTCGTCTTTATTATCAATGATTTGCTCTTCTTCTGGCGCAGTTTCTTCTTCCGTTTTGTCTTTAACCCAATCACGCAAGGTTTCCGCAACCCCTTCAGAAAGAGACTTCAAATTACTGTAATCGTCGTCGTAATCATCTAAACCATCACGAACGTTGAATTCTTCTGAGAGGAATAATTTACGCAATGCCGCTTTTTTTACGCTTTCTGAAGCTTCTGACACCAATAATTGAGCAACAGACAAGTCTTCAGTCGTTTCTGATGCTATCTCCTGAGAGTCAATAGTTTGAGAATCGACAGCGTGTTCTGGAGACTCTTTTTCCAAAGTTCCACGTTCTAGTGACTCCGATGTTTCTGCGTCTATAGATGAAGCAGCAGACGAAGCCTCAGTGGAAGTAAGCTCAGTTTCCTCAAGCGTTTGTTGCGCTTCTAAAGGTTGGTCGGTTGATTCATCAAGCTTTCGTTGAGACCAACGGCTAAAAAAGTTAGTTGCCATTTGATCGACCCGCGCCTTTACGTTTCTTACGTCTTGCTTCTAATAACTCGCCATGACGACCGATGAATGCTTCCATCCAAGCTTGTACAGGCAATGGCATGTCGTAAGACAATACTTGGTTATCTCCGTCCATGTATTGGCCTGCGACTGTTTGTGATGCTGTCAGTAATTGAATAATAGGTTTACCGGAGTCAACATTATCCATAACTAAGAATAGCTTAGGTTGCTGAGAGCTTAGATTGAAGCGGTAGTCGGTACGTTCGTCTTTGTGCAACTGAAGCAAACATACGTCTGGGGTTTCATGTTCAGGTGATAATTCAAAACCGATGAGTTCCCATTGAGTTGTTACCCAAATGCCAGTTTTGATCTCTTTCTCTATTCTTTGGACACCGATTGGCCAAGCTGCTTCTGTTTTTTCATATTGTTCTTGGAATTCTTTTATCTCAGACATACTTCACCCAATTGATTTTCTTTGGTCTGAAAGCACTTAGGACATTTTGTACTGTGCGCAATCATATACACCCCATAAAGCAATAAACACGCCAATACGGATTACCTACGAGAGCGTATCTATAGCGTTCGTTATCAAGTTGTCATTATAACGTTAGTCGATACTGGTTATTTCAGACAACTCCACCCAGTGAACTCTCATATTTTGCGCTATTTTAATCTAATGCTTCATGTTTCCATCAATCCCCGTTATTTTGGAATAAGATTTGCAGACTCTAGTCTCAGAGCTATGGCATGTTCGAAACGATAATCGAAACCTAAGCTATAGCGAACTAACAAACTAGCGCATTGATGAATGAGAGCCTTATTGCTCTTGTTGACTTCTTATCTCATAAAATCGCTATCTCATTAAGTAGGAAATGACTGTGGTAAAACCAAACATAATAAAAACCAGTGAGAACCCACTTCAGACAATCGAAGTTGAAGTGTTTGATGAATATGGCGAAAAGCTAACGAAACAGATCGCGTGTGAGCGCCCTCTTACCGTCATGTTGAACTGGAAAGAGATCGTAACCCTGATGACGCTCGGCTCACGCCCTGAATCTTTAGTCTTGGGTTATTTGAAGAACCAGAGCTTCCTTTCTGATCCAGAAGCCGTTGAATCAATCATCATCGACTGGGAAACCAGCTCAGCAGCGGTTATCACCAAAGAAGATACGAGCCAACTTGAGCAAGCGCTTAAGAAGAAGACAGTTACCTCTGGCTGTGGCCAAGGTACCATGTATGGCAACGTGATGAAGCAATTGGAAGATTACCAAGTGCCTCAAACCAAGATTAAGCAATCTGAAATCTATACGGCTCTAGAAGCGCTGACTCATTATAACGACACCTACAAGAAAGCGGGTGCGGTTCATGGCTGTGCTGTTTGCAAAGACGACAAGGTTCTATCGTTTGTTGAAGATGTTGGCCGACACAATGCCGTTGATACATTGGCTGGTGAGATGTGGCTTAACAAAGAGACAGGTGAAGATAAGATCTTCTACACCACAGGCCGTTTAACGTCTGAGATGGTGATTAAGGTTGCGCAGATGGGAATCCCTGTTCTACTGTCACGCTCTGGCGTTACACAAATGGGCTTAGATTTAGCGCAGAAGTTCGGTATCACTACGATTGCTCGCGCTAAAGGTTTACGCTTCCAAGTGTTCACGGGTGCAGACAAGATTGACTTTGATGTGAAAGGTGAATAATCAGCAGTCGGAAAAAAGCGTAGGTTTGATTGGTGATTCACTAACCGCTTCTAATTGTAAAGTTCTGATGTAAATAGTTAGTGACCCATCAAGGATAAATACATAGAAACTTAGCTAGATACAAAAACGCCGTCATGCTTTTTAGTATGACGGCGTTTTTAATTTTCAATTTATAGCTTAATTTCCAACGCATAGAGTTGAAAACTAAGGCTAACTTAAAGCTTAGCCGCGTGCTTTCAAGAACTCAGCGTAAGTACCGCGGAAATCGTTGATCTTGCCATCTTTGATTTCAAGGATACGAGTTGCAAGCGAGTCTACGAATACACGGTCGTGAGATACGAAGAACAATGTGCCTTTGTAGTTCTCAAGAGCCAAGTTAAGCGCTTCGATAGATTCCATATCCATGTGGTTTGTTGGCTCATCCATTAGCAGGATGTTTGGTTTATGCATCATGATCTTACCAAGAAGCATACGACCTTGCTCACCACCAGAGATAACCTTTACAGATTTCTTAATGTCGTCTTGACCAAATAGCATACGACCTAGGAAGCCACGAACAACTTGCTCGTCTTCGCCTTCTTGGCGCCATTGGCTCATCCAATCAAACAAGTTCATGTCTGTCTCGAAATCGTGTGCGTGATCTTGAGCGTAGTAACCGATGTTTGAGTTTTCAGACCACTTGTACTCACCTGTGCGAGGCTCAAGAGCGCCAGCTAGTGTGTTAAGTAGTGTTGTTTTACCCACACCGTTCTCACCTATGATAGCAACACGCTCACCTACTTCGAAAATACCGTCGAACTTGTTGTATAGGTCTTCTTCAAAACCTTGAGATAGGTTTTCAACCACAAGTGCGTTACGGAATAGCTCTTTAGACTGTTCGAAACGGATGAATGGGTTTTGACGGCTAGACGCTTTAACTTCGTCTAGTTGGATCTTATCGATCTGCTTAGCACGTGACGTTGCTTGCTTCGCTTTAGATGCGTTAGCAGAGAAACGAGATACGAACGTTTGAAGTTCAGCAATTTGTGCTTTCTTCTTAGCGTTGTCAGACAGTAGACGCTCACGAGCTTGAGTCGCAGCCGTCATGTACTCATCGTAGTTACCTGGGAATAGACGAAGTTCGCCGTAATCAAGGTCAGCCATGTGTGTACAAACAGAGTTTAGGAAGTGACGGTCGTGCGAAATGATGATCATTGTGCAGTTACGTTGGTTTAGCGTGTCTTCCAACCACTTGATGGTGTCCATGTCCAGGTTGTTCGTTGGTTCGTCAAGAAGCATGATATGCGGGTCTGCAAACAGTACTTGAGACAATAGAACACGAAGTTTCCAACCCGGTGCTACTTCGCTCATCAGACCGAAGTGCATTGATTCTTCAATACCTACCGCTAGAAGAAGCTCACCAGCTTTAGCTTCTGCCATGTAACCGTCCATTTCAGCGAACTGAACTTCAAGGTCAGCCACTTTCATGCCGTCTTCTTCGCTCATTTCTGGCAAAGAGTAAATGCGGTCACGCTCTTGCTTAATAGCCCAAAGCTCTTTGTGACCCATGATAACCGTGTCGATTACCGTGAATTCTTCGTAAGCAAACTGGTCTTGGTTTAGCTTAGCAACGCGCTCGTTTGGATCGTAGCTTACGTTACCAGCACTTGGCTCAAGTTCACCAGATAGGATCTTCATGAACGTCGATTTACCACAGCCATTCGCGCCGATTAAACCGTAGCGGTTGCCTTCGCCGAACTTAACTGAAATATTTTCGAAAAGTGGCTTAGCGCCGAATTGTTGGGTGATATTTGCTGTGGAGATCAATGCCATTACCTTTTTAATGTGAAAAACGCCGCAACGTTACTTGTTCAGGGCTTTAACTGCAAGTATTGATTGCAATTACTGGCCATTAAGTGAGTGATAACCTAGCCAAATCATAGTTTGAACTGACTCACATTTTTGGTTTTCTATTTATCGCCGTAAAACCGTCGATTTTAAGGAAAAACAAAATATCGAACAGCGCACCATAATGGGCGGTATATAACGTCCCAAATCATGCCAACCATTGAATATATCGTATGCTGATTGGTCACAGTAAAAGCCAACCCGATCAACGCAACAGAAGACATAATAAAGATGCTCAAATACTAGCCTAATCCCTGACAATTTCATGACAAAATCGCTCGAAACAGGAATAAAGTACTCGCCCCCGACACGGGGTTGGATTTCACAAAGTCAGATTATCTAACTATAGTAATCCTAACCTCATAATTCTAAGAGACTTTTATGCGTTCACTATCGCGCTTCTTAATCCTCACTTTGGCCATTCTCTCTTGGCCTAGTCATGCCAACTTGGAATATGACTTACAATCTCAGCCGCAGGTATCCGATTCTGCTGTTGATCTCGATGATCGAATTGATTCGTTACCCGACCCCCTCTTTATGGAACCGTCGGACAGACGCCAAGTCAATATATTGCTCGCTGAAGTGCTACAAGTTCAAAAGCAGGAAATCAAAACCTTCGAGCAACAGATAAAAGCCTACAGAGCGAACAACGACGCCGATCAATGGTTTGCCGTTCAAACCAGTTACGTCACTTTGAATAGCTTGAATGTGAGCAAGCAACACCTGTTAGAGCAGACGAATTCCGCTAATAAAGAGCGCCTAACGGGTTTTGGCCCCTACGGTGTAACTCAATTTAAGCAAGAGTGGGAATTAACCAAGCTCAACATTGAGTATCTTGTTTACTTCCAAATTCGTAGCTTTAAAGCGCTCGTTAAAGACATATTTATTTCGCCAGTGCCTGTGATTGGTGCATCGTTAAAAGTGTTGTTTATCTATTTTGGTTTAGCGTGGTGGCTTGCCAATAGCACTCGTTTGATTGAGTTGTTCAGAATTAATTTTCTTGAAGCGAAAACGAACCCTCCATTTTTAGTACGTGTGATCTGGTACATCAGCCGCGCTGATCGTGCGATTGCTTGGTTAATTGCGATTACGCTTTCTCTAAGAGTGCTCTCCAGCATCCCTAGCCTGCAACACCTGATTTTCCTTGAGATCTTCACTTGGTGGATTCTAGGTGGTTCGATTGCTATCAGCTTTATTTTGGAATTTGCGTATCGTTTGGGCCGCACATCCAATCAAGAAGTGATTGCGCTGCGCCTATCGACCATTCGCCGTTATGTTTGGAGCTTCATTGTTGCGGGTGTGACTTTGCAAATATCGAGTATCACGCTAGGCAAAGGCACTATCTATAGCTGGATCTACAGCGCCCTATTTTTCTGGTTTGTACTGGTTACCATTTCAGTGCTTAGATTATGGCGTGCGAAAGTCTTCGATACGCTGCAACACATCTCTGATCGTCCGGTATGGGTGAACTGGGCAGTAAACCGCAAGGATACCTTCTTACTTAATATATTGGCGACGGCCATTGGCATCGTATGGTTGAGTGTTTACAACTTCCAACACCGCATCATGGCCTTACTGTCTAATTACACACTGTTTAGCCAAGCTTTGGCGTACCTGTTTAGAATTGAAGTGGCTAAGCAGTCTGACCTTGACAAGAATCAGCAAAACTTGGTTCGAATCAAAGGCGATCAAACCTATGAATACATTCTTCCGGGTAATATCGACAGCACGCTGATTGATTACGCCGGTGATGAGGTTAAGCAACTGTCTCGCTACTTGATGTCAGACAGCCCTGCTATCTGTATTGTTTCAGGTGAACGTGGTGTGGGCGCAACAACGCTGCTTTATACACTGCTGCACAAAGTCTCTAACGCTGAACCTGTCTACGTAAGTTGCCCTTACGCTGGTTATCAAGAGCTGTTAGCGCATCTAGCGGTGAGCATCGGCTTGGAAGAGAAAGCGACTGAGATTCAGATCTTGGCTCACCTTCGTAAAAGCAAGACCACGTACTTGATTGCGATCGATAATGCACAACGTCTAGTTAAGCCAATGGTTGGCGGCTTGTCTGATCTGATACGTTTAACCAATCTACTGCGTCGTTCTAAAAAGAACCACCGTGTCGTGATATCGATCGCCAAATCAAGCTGGCGGTTTGTCGATCGAGCGCGTGGCGAACGTTTGCTGTTTGACTTGGTGTGTTTCCTTCCGCGTTGGACAGAGAAACAAGTCGGTGAGCTTCTAAATAGCCGTATTAATACGGAGCTTGAGAAGCCGTTATCGTTTGATGGTTTGGTGGTGCCTAAACAGTGGGACCAAGATGACATGAGCGAGGAAGATCGCGCACGCCAAGGCTTCTACCGAATCTTGTGGCATTACTCTGATGGTAACCCTACCGTTGCGTTGCGCTTCTTCCGACTCTCATTGAATCGAAACAAAGATACCGATCAAGCCGTGGTGCGCTTGTTCCATGTTCCAGAAGCACAAGAACTAGAAAACATGCCAAAACCTATGCTGGCTGTGCTTCGTTCTATCGTGCAGTTGGAAATCGCGTCTCCGGAAGTCTTGTCTGATTGTACGCAGCTAAGCACGGCTGAGATAACCGGCATTCTGCGTTACTTTGAAAGCCGTGGTTATATTGGTTGGCATGAAGAAAAGGCTCGAATTTCCGAGCACTGGTTCCGCCACATTACTAACGTTCTCGACCGTCAACATCTACTGGTGAAGTAAAATGAAGAAGTTATTTATCCTACTATTTGTTGGCTTGGCAAGTGCTGTCAGTTTCCCGATCTTTGCGACGGAAGAGTTAGCCAATGTAGAAAACATCTCAAAGATAGCGAGTCTAGTGCGATGGAGCGGCGTGTTCTTCTCCATGATCGTTATTGCTGCGATGTGGTTACTGCTTAAGTTTATCAACTCGATGGTGACCAGTTTTGGTAGCCAATTCGTGCAATACCGAATGCTGCTACAGAAACTGCAGTCGTTTACTCAGTTCTTTATCTATGTGAGCACAGGTCTTATCGTGTTCATGATGAGCTTTAGAATCAACGACCAAATACTGGCTTTGATTGGTGGTACCCTCGCCGTGTCAGTCGGCTTTGCGCTTAAAGATTTGGCAGCTTCATTCATCGCGGGCATCACGGTAATGATTGATAGGCCCTTTCAAGTTGGTGACCGCGTCACGTTCGAAGGCAACTACGGTGATATCATTACCATTGGTTTGCGTTCAGTGCGAATGAGAACCCTGAACGATGACATCATTACCATTCCGAACAACAAGTTCTTAAATGAAGTGACCACCAGTGGTAACTACGGTGCGTTGGACATGCAGGTGGTGATTCCGTTTTACGTTGGTATGGATGAAGACATCACCCTAGCCCGCGATCTGATTCAAGAAGCGGCGTCTTCAAGTCGTTATATCCACTTGCCGAAACCTGTAACGGTTTTGGTTAAACAGACGATTACCGATAACTACCTAGCAATACAGCTAACTTGTAAGGCTTACGTTGTGGATACTGCGTATGAGAAGCTGTTTGAAACCGACATTACTTTGCGTGTGATGAAAGAGTTTAAGAAGCACAACATCAACCCACCGAAAATTTCAGTAGCGGCGCATTAGGCTTGATGCTTTAGACGTTTGTTGCTTATAGCAAATGACTAGCCATAAATAAAAACACCTCCGAACTTATCGCAAGTGCGGAGGTGTTTTTTATGAGCTTTTTATCTTTAAGCTAATAGTCCTATTGATGCTAAACCTTAAAGTATTTCAATTGCTCAGTAAGGTGTTCTGTAGTGTTCGCCATTTTCTGACTGTCTTCTGCGAGCGATTGTGAGGCTTGGAGTACCTCATTTGCAGCGAGTTGAGATTTGGTTTGCGATAGATTAGTAGTGCGGAATTTTCGTGCTTGGGCTAAAACGTTCGTGTAATAGCCCAAGCGCGTTAGAAATATTATCAGATGATAATATCAGTGAATGAGTTCTTAGAACTTATAGGTTTGATACAAGCAATTGAGGTGTCGCTTTCTGTTGAAGATAGATACTAAAGCAACTTCCCTTACCTACCTCAGATTCAACTCGGATCTCGCCGCCAGTTTGGCTCAAGATACTCTGAGATACTGACAACCCTAAGCCCGTGCCATCTCGTTTGGTGGTATAGAAAGGCGAGAAGATACGTTTCAGTTGTTCTTCCTTAATACCGCAGCCTTCATCTTGAACATGAACGATAGCGCCATGAGACACACCATTTTCAACCCAGTCTTCACTCGAAATGGTTAACGTGCCCTGACCGTCCATTGCATGAATCGCGTTCATTTGTAGGTTAACCAGAATCTGTAGCAATTGGTTTCGATTGACCTCGACTGAGGTTTTAGCGTTCAGCTGCGATACGTACACAATGCCTTTCTTCTTCGCACCTGTTTTTACGAGCGTAATACTTTCATCCACTATTGGGTTGATATGTTGCCACGTAATTTCGTCTTGTACGCCGCCGTGACGGCTGTATTGAAGCAGGCTTCGTGTGATATTTCGAATTCGGTCAATCTGCTCCATGATCGCGTGGACTTCCTCATCTACACGGCTCACTTCATCGCCCAGTTCAAACTTCATCAGTTCAACGTTGCCAAGAATCACGGCGGTTGGGTTATTGATCTCATGAGCAATACCTGCCGTTAATTCACCTAACGCGGCCAGTTTTTCATTGACCACCAGCTTATCTCTGGCTTGATTGAGAAGCTTGATGTGCAGTTCGAGTTCTTCAGTTTTCTCTTTCAAACTCGCGGTACGAGAATGCACTTTGCACTCAAGTTCAGACGCCGCTTGTTGAATCTCTTGATTGCGCTCGTGCAGTAGATCCAACATCTTGTCGAATTGTTTAGCGAGCAGTGTCAGTTCGTGTTGATCATCCAAACCTAGCGTACCAATTCGCTTGTCTTGCCCCATCTGGACTAGCTTGACGACCTTATGAATGCGTTCGATTGGGTTGAAAAGATCACGTGCGCCACGGTGAACGATCAAACCGGATGCCAACAGAAGCAACACAATGGTAATGCTAATTTCGCCAAGGTTGGTCAAGTACGTTTCTATCAGCGGCCAAATCAAATAACCGGTGTAAAGCATACCAATCACATTATTAAACTGGTCATGGATTGGTTGGTAAGCTGTGATGTACCAAGCATCGTAAACATACGCTCGATCTAGCCACTCTTTACCTTCATTCAAGACTTTCGAGTGAACCTCGTGAGAAACACGTGTACCAATGGCGCGCCCTACACTGTCTTCACTGCTCAAAGGCACGTTGGTGCTAACACGAAGATCATCAAGGAAAACCGTGACCGTTCCTATATGACGATTAAAACCTTCTCGTTGTGGATAGATAAGGTTGCTGATTTGGTCAACAAGTTGAGTACTGTTATTCAGTAAGATCCCACCATCCAGAAAACCAATCACATGATCATGTTCATCTTTGATGGATACAACGGTTCGGCTTACCAATCCGCGAGTCTCGACCTCTTGCCCGTTGAGCATCGGAACTTCCGCTTTTTTAGCGAGGTCACGATCGAGATAATTGAGTTCATTACGGCTTAAGACACTGAAAAATGAAGGCTTGTGAGTTAAGTTTAGATATTCGAGTTTCTTTTCCATGCTCTCGACACTGCGCCAGCGCAGAAAATCGAGCTCATAGCGAGATTTGTTCTCAGACACCCAGCGCGTTAGCTCTTCGTGTGAAAGATCACTCGCAAGTTTGGTTCGAAAGTTATAAGACTCGGCAAACGCACGAACGTTGTATGCTTGCTGATTTTGGATCAGGTGAATACTGTTATCGGCAACATCCAAGCGTTCATCAACATCAATCAGAGCGCCCTGCCACGTGTAATGTATTGACCAATACAGTGTGATAGCCACAAGCGCGCACAAGGTCAGAATGATCGGAGCTGATGTTAGGAATAATAATCGGTAGCGAACCATGGTTTTGAATCGGAACGCCCACTTTGACCACCAACGACGTCTAATCGGCATATTCAGAGCCTTCTGTGTTCCAATCTTTGTACTTACGCTCTAGCGTTTTACGTGCGACGCCAAGATCTCTTGCAGCTGCCGATTTATTGCCATCATGAAAACTAACCAGCTGTTCTATATGAGATTTTTCTACTTCTTTGAGTGTCCAAGTGTTTGGATAACCCTCGGCAGCGTCTGCATTATTCAAGTTTGGCATTTCCGCACCATGTGACACCGTCACTGAAATGCTAGCAGGAACAGGATCACCATTAATCTCGCGCCAATAGTGTGCTGGTGGCTTGTCTAAAAGAATGCATCGTTCGACTAAGTTTTTAAGTTCACGAATATTTCCCGGCCATTCGTATTCGTTCAACGCCAAGATATCTTCATGTGCCCAATTTGGAACTGGCATGCCAAGCTCGCTCGATAAAAGACGAGTAAAGTATGGAACAAGTTCAATCAGGTCTGACGGGCGCTCTCTCAATGGCACCACATCAATCTTAAGTACATTGAGTCGGTAGAACAGATCGCGGCGGAAGTGCCCTTTATCGACCTCTTCTTGAAGATTTCGGTTGGTCGCCGCCACCACTCGTACGTCAACGGAAATTTCCTTCTCGCTACCGACTGGACGAATGGTTCTTTGCTCTAACACGCGTAACAATGCAGCTTGCATTGGCAGTGGCATCTCACCAATTTCATCAAGGAACAAGGTGCCACCACTTGCGACTCGGAAAAGACCTTCACGGTTTTTCTTCGCACCAGTAAATGCGCCTGATGTATGTCCAAACAGTTCACTTTCTAGAAGCTCTGGAGCAATCGCACCACAGTTGATTGGCACAAATGGACCTGTGCGTTTACTGGCTTCATGTACACCACGAGCAACCAGCTCTTTGCCGGTACCCGACTCACCTTCTATCAAGACGGACGCTCGAGACGGTGCAAATTGACTGATCAGCAATTTAAGTTGTTTGGTCTTGTCTGAATTGCCAATCAGTTCAGTCTTGATATGACGACTCACATCACGCTTCAACGCGTACTGCATTCTTTGGTCGAGTCGCTTATCCATACAACGCAGAACCGCTTGTATCATCTGTTCGAGGTTGAACGGCTTAAGAATAAAATCTGAAGCACCAAGCTTAAGCGCGGATATGGTCATCTCTAGATCGGCATAACCCGTCATGAAAATCACATCGGCGCGTTTGTCGTTGTCGTTAAACGCCTCTTCCCACTCAATACCAGACCGACCTGGCAGATTGATATCAAGAACAATGAGATCAAAATGCTCGCTCGAACGCAGTATTTCGGCTTCTTCAACCGACCCCGCACTCGATACCTTGCCAAAGAACTTACCCAGTGCTTTCTTTAAAATAGCCTGCATACCCATTTCATCATCCACAACCAAGACGGAAAACGCTTGATATTGAGTCAATGTGTTCGGGTTGAGGTTGGGTGCAGATGAACTAGGTAAAGACATAATGATTAGCCGGTGGGGAAAGTTGGGACAGAGTGTACCAATTAACCTTTTGTGCAACAGGGACAATGTGCGACATTTTGTCCTAGCTCATGTTTTGATTCATTTTAGAGGGCTAAATGACGCAGTTTTGTCCGAAATAACAGCAATTTAATGAGATCTGATGCATGATTTATTGGCATTAAGATTGCTTATAAGGTGTAGATTTCTAATTACAACAATTAGCGTCTTATGCACATGCCCTTTTTTGAGCCCTTTAAAACTGAAGGCATGTCATTCATTTATAACAGAATGGACATAATAATAATGAAAGCAATTCCCCTAACTATTGCAGCTCTATCTATCGTCAGTTATACGGCTAGCAGCGCGGAAGACACCATCCATATCAAATTGGCAACAACCACAAGTACCTATCACTCTGGTCTACTTGACTACTTATTACCTGAGTTCGAAAAAGATTCTGGTATCAAAGTTGATGTTCTAGCGGCGGGTACAGGTAAATCACTTCGTATGGGTGAGAATGGCGATGTAGACCTAGTGATGACTCACGCACCAAAGGCTGAAGCGAATTTCGTTGAACAAGGTTACGGGGTTCTACCTCGCAAGCTGATGTACAACGACTTTGTCATTGTTGGTCCTCAAAGCGATCCGGCGAAGATTGAATCTCAAAAAGCAGTGACTGATGTGTTCAAAGCAATCGCGAACAATAACGTGACCTTCGTTTCTCGTGGTGACGATTCTGGTACTCATAAGAAAGAGATGGGTATTTGGGCACAAACTAAAATGGAACCAAACTTCGGTGGTTATCGCAGTGTTGGTCAAGGCATGGGCCCTACTCTGAACATGGCGTCAGAGATGCAAGGCTACACCATGACAGACCGTGGTACTTGGTTGGCTTACCAAAACAAATTGGATCTTAAAATCCTTTTCCAAGGTGACAAGAACCTGTTTAACCCTTACCAAGTGATTCTTGTTAATCCAGAACGCTACCCGAGCATTAACTACCAAGCAGCGAAAGTATTCAGTGATTGGCTGGTTAACCCTAAAGGTCAGAAACTGATTAACGACTTTAAACTGCACGGTAAACAGCTGTTTGTTGCGAGCGCAGAATAGTTTTTCGTCAGCGTAGATTCGTTTATAACAAGCTGAGAATGGTTTGTTGTAAGTACTAATTCCAATTAGCACTACGCTTAACTAACCAGTTAACTGAAGCATTTAAAGAAACAATAGCTGACCAATACACACTCAAATAGTTTGGGTCAGCTATGATTAACATCAGTCATTACCGATAAAACCTATTATCGATTTACACGAGATACTTCATGACCCTATGGCAAACAACGATTGATGCAATGAATCTACTTGTGAGCTTTGACCACGAATTGTGGAAAATCGTCGCGGTATCCTTCAGCGTATCTTTGTCCGCCATCTCATTGGTGATTGTTCCTGCAATCCTTATGGCTTTCTTATTGGCTTATACCGAGTTCCCCGGGAAATGGGCTCTGCTTTCAGTGATCAACACCCTGCAAGCGATCCCTACTGTGGTTATCGGTTTGTTGATGTACATGATGCTTTCTCGCTCTGGCCCGTTAGGTGATTGGCAATTGCTGTTCACCCAAAAGGCGATGATTCTAGGTCAAATGGTGATCTGTTTCCCTATCCTAGTTGCGATGATGCATGGCGCTCTCCAAGCCAGTGACCGCCGAGCGGTTGAAACGGCGCGCACGCTTGGCGTATCAACGACTCGTGTGGCGTGTACGTTAATTTGGGAAACGCGCTTCCCTCTTTTAGCGGCAACTATCGCTGCCTTCTCTCGTATTGTCACTGAGGTTGGTTGTTCAATGATGGTCGGTGGCAACATTATGGGGATGACAAGAAACATCCCAACAGCTATCGCTATGGAAAGCCACAAAGGCGCATTCGCTCAAGGCGTCGCCCTCGGTATGGTGTTATTAGCATTGGCATTAGCCCTTAACTTTTTCCTTTCCAGTGTGAGAGGAAAAGGCTATTTAAGAACTTAGGAACGCTGTCATGAGTATAAAAATAACAACGCAGCAAATTTCAATGCGCTACAAAGAGCGTGTTTTGTTCCATATTCCCGAATTGTCGATCGGCCCCAACGATGCCATTTATCTCAAAGGAGATAATGGTGTGGGTAAAACGACCCTACTTAAAATATTGTCTGGATTGATTCAGCCAAGCTCCGGCCGCATTCAGTCTCCGACACAAAGCTGGCAGCAGATCTTATTCCCTAGGCTCAAGTTCAAAGACATTATCTACCTGCATCAAACCCCCTATCTTTTTGATGGTTCGGTGTACCAAAATGTCGCTTATGGCATTCGCTTTAACAAAGAGAGCCAAAAAGATAAGCGAGCTCAAATAATTAATGCGCTGAGAATGGTAGGTTTAGAAACCTTGGCAGATGAACACATTTCTGTGTTGTCTGGTGGTGAGCGTCAACGCGTTGCAATGGCACGAGCTTGGATTCTTAAGCCGTCAATCTTGCTTATGGATGAACCAAGTGCTTCTTTAGACAAAGAATCTATTGAAAGATTGGTGATAATGGCCGAAGATCTTCTTCAAAGAGGCGCGAGTTTAGTCATCACTAGTCACCAAACTAACGCGTTAACCGACTTATGTAAGAAGCAATGGTGGATCAAAGACAATACTTTGACCGAATCGCCGCTTCTGCAAGTTATTCAGAAAGATAAAGCACAAGAGAATATTTATGCTGCTTCCAACGCAAACTAGTTGGGTTATTTTGGCTGGCGGACAGGCCAGCCGCATGGGCGGAAAAGATAAAGGACTTGTTGAGCTCAACGGTTCTCCGCTTATTCAATACGTTATAAACAAGCTGTCACAACAAGATGTCAGCATCACCATCAATGCCAACCGTAACTTAGACAGTTACCAAGCATTTGCTCCGGTTGTTTCCGATTCCTTCCCTGACTATCCAGGTCCATTGGGCGGTATTCATGCTGGCCTTAAAAACGCGAGCACAGACTGGGTCGGCTTTGTCCCTTGCGACAGCCCACAAATCAGTGACGACCTTGTTGAGCGTTTTTGTTCTGCAGTAAAAGAAGACAGTGACATTCTTGTCGCGCATGATGGCGAATTTAAGCAACCTGTATTCACCCTATTCCACAAACGTGTTCTACCAAAGTTAGAAGCGTTTTTGGAACGTGGTGACCGTAAAATCATCTTGCTATACAAAGAGTGTGTTACCGAATACGTTGATTTCAGCGATTCTCCTAACTGCTTTGTTAATCTCAACACGCCAGAAGAACTCACCCAATTCGGAACGCTTCAATAATGAAAGATTCTAAACAACGCCCTAACCTTCCTTTATTGGGCTTTGCTGCTTATAGCGGTACAGGCAAAACGACCGTACTTGAAGCCCTGCTTCCTCTGTTGACTGATGCGGGTTTAAAAGTTGGCGTGTTAAAACATGCTCACCACGATTTTGATGTCGATAAGCCGGGTAAAGACAGTTACCGCTTACGTAAAGCGGGCGCGAACCAAATGTTGATTGCATCGCGTAATCGTCACGTGATGATGACAGAAACACCAGAAGCCGAAGCAGATTTTTATTACCTGCTGACTCGATTTGATACCAACACCCTTGATCTGATTTTGGTTGAAGGCTGTAAGAACATCGCCTTCCCTAAAATTGAACTGCACCGAGATGAAGTGGGCAAACCTTGGTTATATCCAAACGATAACAACATTATTGCTATCGCGGCAGACAGCCAAGTTGAATCAGAGCTGCCACAAATGGCGATCAGCGACTTAGAAGCGATTCGTGATTTCATCATCGATTACGCGCAGTCCTTTGACCTTGTCTCTACAACAGGCAGAGCCGTGTCATGCTCATCTTCAAAAGACGCAGCGCCAGCTGTTTGTTGTGATTCGTTCTCTCCTGCAGGTTTAACCGTTACTCAAGGCCAACAAAAGATTGTTGATAGCATTGACGCACTCGATCTCACAGAGAGTGTTGAATTACTGCAAGGCTACGGCCGCGTGCTGGCTGAAGATGTGATTTCGCCAATCAACGTTCCTCAGAATACCAACTCTGCAATGGACGGTTATGCAATTCGTAGTGAAGATCTAGAATTGGACAGTTACAACATCGTTGCTGAAGTCATGGCGGGTCACAGCTACGAGCAAATCGTGCAACAAGGTGAAGCCGTTAAAATCATGACCGGCGCACCAATGCCAGAAGGCGTTGATGTTGTCGTGATGCGTGAACAAGCCGTCCAAGATGGCGATAAAGTTAGCTTCCCTGATGCTAAAATCTCGGTTGGACAAAATGTCCGTATGGCAGGTGAAGATTTAGAAATCGGCCAACCTGTCTTTACACGTGGCACACGCATTGAAGTGCCAGAAATGGGCATGATGGCGTCGTTAGGTTTTGGTACCTGCCCTGTTCTGCGTAAAGTGAAAGTGGGTGTGTTCTCTACGGGTGATGAAGTTCAAGCGCCGGGTCACGAGCAAAAACCAAACTCTATCTATGACTCAAATCGTTTTACTATTATCGGCATGCTTCAAAAGCTCGGCTGTGACATCGTCGATTACGGCATCATTGAAGATGATGAGCAGAAGATGATGGATGTGCTGCATTCTGCGTCGCTTGAAACCGATATGGTTTTGACTTCTGGTGGTGTGTCTGTTGGTGATGCGGATTACATCAAGCTTGCGTTGGATAAGCTCGGTCAAATCAACTTCTGGCGTATCAACATGCGTCCAGGTCGCCCACTGGCTTACGGTAAAATTGAAAACAAACCGTTCTTTGGTTTGCCGGGTAACCCAGTTGCAGTAATGGTGTCGTTCATTAACTTTGTTGAGCCTGCGATCCGCAAGCTTCAAGGTCAAACGAACTGGACGCCAGTGAAAGCAAATGCTGTAGCAACTGAACAACTGCGCTCACGCCAAGGCCGTACTGAATTTAGCCGTGGTGTGTTCTCGATGAATGAATCTGGCGTGCTTGAAGTGAAAACAACGGGCAAGCAAGGTTCAGGTATTCTGCGTTCAATGAGTGAAGCGAACTGCTTAATCGAAATATCTCCAGCAGTTGATACTGTGAAAGTTGGCGAGACAGTGACGATCATTCCTCTGCAAGGTCGCGTTTGATTCAAAGCTCAAACACTTAAATTGACTTAGCTGCTTTTTAATTGATTTAGAAGCTTTTAAGTGATTTGGAAGATCTTCGCCAAGACATAGACGAAGCCCCTTCTATCGAGCTTTCGATGTTAAGGGGCTTTTTGTTCTTTTCGTTTCGAGAAAAACAACCTGTTCGTTTCCTAAAAGACAAATAGCTTAAATTACGCTAAACGTTTAGAACGATAATCTTAAGATTTCTTACCATTACCTTGAGCCACGTACGGTTTTTATGTAGAGTGCGCGCAAAGTAATAATTCTATTGGAGAGCACCATGGCTCGTACCATTCTGTACACTTACAAAGACGAAGACAAAGAGTTACTGTTTTCAAAACAAGAACACCGCACGATCCAAGAAGCTGTTGCTGCAGCTGAAGGCATCGATATCTCTGAGTATCTAAAAACTGAGCAACAGCTTGAGTTTATTTCTGATACTAAAGCGGTTCGTAACTACCAAGACAACTACTTCCGCAAGCTTGGCTTTACTAAGCTTACGTTGAAGCAAAAAGACAATCTTGGTGTTGGTAAAAAGAAGAAGTAAGCCCTCTTGGCTCTTTTCTTGATATGTCGTTTCTAGCTTTTCGTTTGTAGTTAACAGCTAACAGCTAAAGAAACGAAAGCACCGAACAATAAAAAATGCCGCAACCTCTTTCGAGATTGCGGCATTTTTATTTGTACTTTTTAACTATCTAACCTTAGCTAGCTTAACTTAAGTCACGATTACTTAATGTTAAGGAATGCAGCACCACGAACGCCGCCTGAATCACCATGCTTCGCTTTGATGATCTTTGGACATTTCGCTACAGACAGTAGGTATTTAGGGATACGCTTTGGCATCTCTTCGTAGATAAGTTCGAAGTTTGAAAGACCGCCACCCAATGCAACTACGTGTGGATCAAGACCGGTAAACAGGTTCGCGAAACAGATAGCCAATAGCTCCATGAAACGATCAACGTGCTCAGCCGCTTTTGCTTCACCTTCGTTGTACGCTTGAATGATCTCGATTGCTTTCTTCTTCTCGCCGAAGTAGTGCTCGTAAATCAATTCAAAGCCACGACCTGATAGGTAGCTGTCTAGACAACCTTTCTTGCCACAACCACAACCGAGTAACGGTGCGTTGTCGCCAAGGTGGAACCAAGCATCAATAGGAAGACGCATATGGCCCAGTTCACCAGCAACGTGGTTACGACCAGAGAACACTTTGCCTTCGTAAACTAACCCGCCACCAAAACCAGTACCTAGAATTAGGCCTGCTACTGATGGTTCGTCTTTAAGCTCGTCATCCCACGCTTCTGAAAGCGCAAAGCAATTCGCATCATTTTCAATTTTCACACTACGACCAATAAGTGCTTCTAGGTCTTTACGTAGTGGTTTCCCCGTTGAAGCTGGCACGTTAACAACCAGCATTGTGCCGTCGTCAGCATCTTCCATACCAGGAAGACCAAGACCAATTTTACCTTCGCAAGAAAATTCACTGTCGTACTTCTTCACCAAACCGGCAATCGTATCAAGTAGCAGTTGATAATCTTCAGTAGGCGTTGGTACGCGTTCTGTTGCTACTCGCTCAAGTTTTTCATTGAACGCACCAAATTCAATTTTTGTGCCGCCAACATCGAAGCCGTAATACATGAAATCTCTCCAATTTTTCCCTAAATTCGGGCAAATAAATTTTTCAAATTAAACATCTAGGACGCATTATCCATAACACTCCCCCTACAAACCGTGATGGATAACAAACTTATCTCGTGTTCGAATCTGTTTGAACAACAAGTCAGCACAAAGCGGTTAAAGGTTAGAGTGACGTCTCATTTTTAGTGTGCTCTATGAAAGCGTTCAGGCTTGGTTTGGTTGGATCGGACTTATAACGCGTCTTACTTAGCATGTAGCTTTCACGAAATGTCTCAAACCACAGCTGTAAAGTCTTTGCGCCCTGCTCTTCACCAGCCTGTTTCAAAACCAAGCTCGCTACTTCTGCAGTCGAGAGATGTTGTTCGTTGTCTGACTTACGCATCATGTATTGCGAAACCGATTCTGGTTCGATCGACAACACCGGTAAGTCTTGCAGATACTCTGAACGACGGAAAATACGTCGTGCTTCACGCCAACTACCATCAATAAAGATCAGCAGCAACGTCTTGTTCGAATCTCGCATTTCAGCAAGATCTGCAACCACACGCGATTTGTCATCGGTATAATCTTCAGGAAAGACCACGACTGGCTGATATTTATCGTCTTTCAGCACATCAAGCATCTCTTGATTCGGTTCAGTGCGGTGCCAAAGGTAGGCATAGCTGTCTTTAACGGTATCAAGGATTAAACGGCCGGTATTACTTGGTTTGAGTATTTCGTTGTCCGATAAGATCAACATGGTCGCGACGTTCGTATTTACGTCTGGTTGATGTTCACAGATACAGCTGTCTTGTTTGATTTTACAGAACTGACATCGAACCACTTTACACCCGCGCGCGTTAAACGGCTTGGTAGAAAGAGACAAACGGTGTTGATATAAACGGTGAAAAGCGTGGATTCTCATGGACAATAACGATAAATCTAGAAAAGTGGCACGATTGTACTTACAGTGTCCCTAGAATGATAGAAGGAATTCCCATGCAAGACCCATCACTGCTTCGCCTTGTTTGTTTTATTGTCGTTTTCGGACTGTGTGCGCTTTGGGAATACCGTTTTCCACGTAAAGCACTGACTCAAAGCAAATGGTTTCGCTGGGGAAACAACTTTGCGTTAGTCGCTTTGAACAGCTTTCTATTGGCCACTATAATTCCTATCGCAGCATTTCAAGCGGCGGTTATCGCACAAGAAAACCAATGGGGTCTGTTCAATACCCTGTCACTTCCGAAAGAATTGACCATTCTGATCTGTGTATTGCTCTTGGATTGTGCCATTTACCTACAGCACTTGGTGTTTCACCGTGTTCCTTGGTTGTGGAAGCTACATCGAGTTCACCATGCGGATCTAGATATCGATGTCACAACCGGAACGCGCTTTCACCCTATTGAGATGATTCTTTCAATGCTCATCAAGGTGAGTTTGGTGATCGCACTTGGTGTGCCTGTCATTGCTGTCGTGATCTTTGAAATTGTTCTTAATGCGAGCGCGATGTTTAACCATAGCAATGCACGTCTTCCGCTATGGTTCGATAAACGATTGAGAAAAGTGATTGTGACACCAGACATGCACCGCGTTCATCACTCGGTCATTGTTAAGGAAACGCACTCAAACTTTGGCTTCTTTTTATCAGTGTGGGACATCTGGTTTAAGACTTACCGCGCCCAACCCAAGCTTGGTCATGACAAGGTGCATATTGGTGTTCCCGAGATTCAAGATGGTAAAGAGCAACGGCTAGATTTAATGTTACGCCAACCATTCGCTTCCTTCCCTCATTCGAAAGACAAGACCTAACGCCTCAAGAAAATAATAAAAAATGGCGCAAACTCATAAGAGATTGCACCATTTTTATATGCGTAGCTTCTCACCTTTCAGCGGCAATTCCCACTTCCGGACGACGTTTACACACTTACTTCAATACGTACTTATGAAGCATAGCTTGTTGGCGCCCTGCTATCTCTCCGACTTGCTCTGAACTCTCGATCATAGATTCAAGTTGCAGTTTAGTGTTCTCACCCTGCTCAGACACGCGAGTGATAGAATGCGTTACATCGACAGTCGCACGGGCTTGTTGTTCGGTTGCCACCATGATTTGCTCAACACGGCCTTTGATCTGGCTAACCGCGAATTCGATTTTCTCGAAGGCCTGCTTTACATCGCCACTGGTTTCCAGTGCATTCGCCATTTCGCTTCTCGATTCCGTTACAGAAGCACGTGACCGGTCAGCTGCCGCCACCAATTCGTTCATCATATTACGAATATTAGTGGTTTGCTGGGAGGTACCACTCGCCAGTTTTCGTACTTCATCGGCAACCACGGCAAACCCGCGACCTTGGTCCCCTGCTCGCGCTGCTTCTATTGCGGCATTCAATGCGAGTAAGTTGGTGTTTTCAGCAATACCACTGATCACGTCAACCATTTCACGAATCTGTTTCACTCGAATATCCAAGTCCGTCATCGATTCTTGATTCAGGCTAAGAGATTGCTCGAGTGCTTGTAATCGCTTCTGGTTAAGGCCGACTACTTGGCTACCATTGACTGATTCGTCTTCTGCTATCTGCGCGTCGTCATTCGATGCGTTCGAGATACGAGCAATCTCACCAATGGATGCTTCAAGTTCTGTAATTGTGGTGATCATATTCTGTAGTGATTCGTTCTGCTCGTTCAAGCTTGAATTGGTTTGCTCGGCAGCATCATGACTTACTTCAGCGGTTTGATAGAGCGTTTCACAATTAAGCGTTACCAAACGAACCGAGTCCGCGGTGGAATCAACGACCGTATTAAGTTTTGAAGTGATAACTTGCAGCTCTAGCGGCCCCATCAGTTCACTCTGTTTAGAGAAATCGTGATCTGCAAGTGAACTCAACTGGTGTGTAATGTTTTTAAGCCCTTTATTCATCCAACGGCGTAACACGAACCATGAGATCACAATAATAAAGGCAATCACTAGCCCGCTGATAAACAACACACGATCAATATTGGTGATGGTTTGATTTACAACCAGTTCACTTTCATCAATCAGGTGGGAAGCGGTAGAAGACAACTGATTCAATGTGCTTATGACGGTGTTTGCTAAGGTGATGACTTGCGTTAAGTTTTGCTCTTGCTGCTGAACCAGTTCGAGTTTCAAGAGAATTTGTTTGATTATCCCTTGCTCGGTGAAGCCTTCTTTCACCATTTCGTAAGGCGCCGTCAAGCTCGCGAACTCAGCGATGTCTGGGTGCCAATCGGCAAAATCGCTGTAAGCCAAGTTAAGGCCTGCGATTCGGTTTCTCAATTGACGGTATTCGTCTTGTGCTTTGTCAATGTCAGATTGCATCATCAACATCAAGAAGGTGTTCGCCATAGCAGACGCACTGGATGTAAATCGGTTCGCTGCATCGCTCGCTTCTGGGTTGTCTTCAACCAAGAATGAGCTGATTCGGTTCATTTCAGGTCCGATCGATCCAACACCATAACGAAACTCGCCCATTTTACTGTCGATCAGATTTTGCTTACTTTGAATCTCAATCTGCGCCAGCAGTACCGTATTAGTCATGGTTTGCAGTTGGGCCATATCATCAATAAGGTTTTGTTGTTGCTCTAAAGAGATCGCATCAGGAAAAGATTGGGAGATAAAAAGGAGTTCCTCAAGCGTGGTATTACTCTCTGTTGCGAGTTGGTCAATTGAAACCCTTGTCGAATTCAGCGCATCTAAGTCGGTTGACTGGGTGCTATAGGTGAGAAGTTTTACTTGCTCTAATACGCTTTGCGTTAATTCGGCGTTGTGTAAAGCAAGGGGTAAAGCTTGTTCTGAAAGTGCATCAAAATGTCCCCCGACCCGTTCAACTCCCCGAATGCTAACCATTGATAAAAAACTAACGAGTAAAAGAATGGAAATAAATACAGCAGTGACGGTTTGAATGAGCGAGAATGTATAACGTGAGGGTTTTATTGATAAATTTGTGTCGGGCATGTGAAATCCAGTTTGACTACGAAAAGAGATATCCTTAAGTTAGGTCGTATACTAGAAGTCCTTGATGACGTTTTTATTTCAGTTTTTTGTCAGAAGAGTTACATATGAAAATCAGAAAAATGGCTGTAGTTACAATAACTTTAGCAACATTGGCTGCTTGTAGCTCGTCACCTTCGCCTTCTCAGCTTAGTCAAACCGCACAGAAACCCCTATCAAAGTCAGAACAATTGACTACAAACGCTTATATGAGCGTGTATGAACAGTGGAAAGGCGTGCCATACCATTTCGGTGGGACCTCATTTCGAGGTATAGATTGCTCTGCTTTTGTTCAAATCGCCGTGCAAAATGCGACTCAACAAGCTCTACCAAGAACCACAAAAGACCAGAGTAAAAAGGGAAAAGAAATTGCGTATGGGCAGGCAACAAGCGGTGACTTGGTGTTTTTCAAGACTTCGATGACGGTGCGACATGTAGGCGTTTATTTAGGAAACAACCAATTTCTACATGCCTCGACATCGAAAGGTGTCATTATTTCTAGGTTAGATAACCCTTACTGGGCATCCAAGTTTTGGCACTTTAGGCGTTTATAGCGGTTCGAAAGATAAACCGCTGAGCGAGGTAACTCTAGAAAGATACGACTTAAACGCCCGTTGTTATTATACTGATTAATTACGACGATAAATGAGCAAACAAACCGTTAATCGTATTTAGCAACAGCAGTAT
This sequence comes from Vibrio sp. 10N.247.311.14, assembly GCF_041467715.1. Classification (NCBI taxonomy): domain Bacteria; kingdom Pseudomonadati; phylum Pseudomonadota; class Gammaproteobacteria; order Vibrionales; family Vibrionaceae; genus Vibrio; species Vibrio sp. 10N.247.311.14. The sequence goes on along the minus strand of NZ_JBFSVE010000003.1, from coordinate 84,671 downwards.
CAAACAGGTTCTTCACTAACGCGATGTACTCATCGAGGAATACAATTTGTTCGTTAGTCGCTTTCTTAGCCCACACACCCGCTAATACTTCACCAAGATCCGCTACTACGGCATCTGCTTCTTTCAAAAGTTGAAAACGAACGCTCGAATGCAACTCTGGGTTTTGCTCGAAAATAGCCATGATGTTTGTTGAAATCATGTCGGTAACAATGTCTTCGACACTTTCGTTTCCAGTATCACCATTACTATTGGTAAACACATCAAGGTTGAATGATAGGTGCTCGATTAAAGCCAAATAGCCATCGGTTTCTACAACCACAATAATTCTCCGTTTTAAGCTCTAGAGCAGATTAATACGTACTTGCCTAATACTATGTAAATGAAGCTATTTGTCATCACTTTATTGCCCAAAACTACATTTAAATGATCCTAGTTAGTATTTCAGCTTAAAATTAAATCGATATAGCTTTATGTGGTATACCTGCCTACTTACGACATAAGTAAATTCACGCTAAAGAAGTGTAAGACAAACTTTGAAGCAAAGTATTGCGCCAGTTAACAATAGCCCTTTCAACTTACTCTAAAAGCTCATTTGATTTAGTCGCTAGACAATAACAAGCTCAAACCTCTTTTCCAGTTTGTGGCGTTCAAAACCGTTTCGATTGTGAGACCAGTTCCAAACTATTTCATCACGTCAGGTTTTCAATTTATGTTTGTATTTCAAAGAGCTTGAATCAGTTCGAGTTCACAATTCGGCCAATTGATTCTACGTAAGATGAAGAAGAGCTAAGAACATTGACGAGTGCGTCTATAAATTGTTCAGATTTATCCTAAACTATTGCTATTAAACAAACAGTATTTCTAACCTTCAATCTTTTTAACTTTCAGTCTTTGAGGATTTCCTATGTGGCAGGCCATTTCTCAACAACTTTCAGATACTCTTCTATTTAACTTTCAGATTACTGAACGTACCAAGGTTTCTGGTGGCGACATTAACGATTGCTATATGATCAGCGATGGTAATGAGCGTTACTTTGTGAAAGTGAATCAGCGAGAATTTTTACCTAAGTTTGAAATTGAAGCTGAGAACTTACGCTTGTTAAGAGAAACCTCCACTGTTTACGTTCCTGAGTTGGTGCTTATTGGCAAAACCAAAGAGTGCTCGTTCATTATTCTGAATTACTTGCCGACCAAACCGCTCGAGACGGGCAACAATAGCTTCGATTTCGGCGTTCAGCTTGCGCGGCTTCATCAATGGGGCGAGCAAAAAGAGTTTGGTTGCGACCAAGACAACTATATCGGCAGCACACTTCAACCCAACCCTTGGCATAAGAAATGGGGTCGCTTTTTCTCTGAGCAACGCATTGGTTTCCAACTGCAACTGCTCAAAGAGAAAGGCATCGAGTTTGGTGATATCGATGACATCGTTGATGTGGTGAATATGCGTCTTGCTGGCCACAACCCTCGCCCTTCTTTGCTTCATGGGGATCTTTGGAATGGCAATGTTGCTAACTCTGCGTTTGGCCCAATTTGCTACGACCCTGCTTGTTACTGGGGGGACCATGAGTGTGATTTGGCGTTAACTGAATTGTTTGAAGGTTTCCCTAAAGAGTTTTATGAAGGTTACCAGAGCGTCAATCCACTCGACGTTGGCTATACTGATCGGAAAGACATTTACAACTTGTACCATCTTCTTAACCACTGCAATCAATTTGGCGGCGAATATTTAGCACAAACTGAAGCATGCATTCAGAAGATACAGGCCGTTTAATACTAATCACAGCTAGCTATCGCGTTCTATAACGCTACTGCGATCTTTAAAGCTACTACGATTTGGACAAGATACAGTGAGGAGAATTAGCCATGCATAAATACACAGAGAAACATGTCTCGTGCCCCCACTGTGGGCATGCAATCAGCATAACGCTCGATGCTTCTAATGGGAGCCAAGATTTTTATGACGATTGCCCGGCGTGTTGCAATGCCATTCACCTCGATATGCAGGTAGATGAAGTCAGAGACAGAATTAATCTCTCGATTGATGCAGACGACGAACAAGTCTTCTAACACCTACGCTCTTGTCGAGTTGGCTCTACACCTCGATTTAAAGCTACCCTCGATTTTGTGGCTAGCCTAGAAAAACGCAGATACATACAAATAGAAAAAGAGCACTCAATGTGCTCTTTTTTAATGTCTTCGAGGTTTACTTAGTCAGCGCTTTTTAAGCAAGTGCTGTTGATAAACCGCAATTACTATTTTTGGTTTGCTAGTACGCGTTCAACAGTATCAACAATCGCTTGTGTTTGAGGATCAAACTCAATGTTTACTTGGTCGCCTACTTCACGGCCGCCAAACAGAGTGCGATTCAGCGTTTCTGGGATCAGGTGAACAGAGAAACGGTTCTCTTCCACTTCACCGATTGTCAATGAACAACCATCAACGCCAATGTAGCCCTTGCTCAGCACATACTTCATTGATTCTTGCGGCAGCTCAAACCAAAGCGTACGGTTATTTTCTGTCTTAATCACATCAACGAGGTTAGCCATCAGAGTAATGTGGCCAGACATGCTATGTCCGCCAATTTCGTCACCAAACTTTGCTGCACGCTCAACATTCACTTTGTCACCAACATTCAGCTGGCCTAAGTTCGTCAATCGCAATGTCGCTTGCATTAAATCAAAAGCAATCTGGTTGCCTGAAATTTCCGTTACCGTTAAGCAACAACCGTTATGAGCTACTGAAGCACCAATGGCTAATCCTTCAACCATTTCATCGCTTAGCTCAATGGTATGAGTTTGAAACGACTCTTTTTTGTTGATAGCAACCAGTGTTGCCATGCCTTGAACGATACCTGTAAACATAAGATTCCTATTTAGCATTCTAATAACAGTTTTTCATAGCAGTTATTGTGACATTTCTTTATGATTCGTCCAGTGGAAGCTTAAGATCATTGTCTCTGATTCCTTCAGAATGTCCTTTCCTACACTATTATTCTAATTTTCCCTCTTATTTGGAGTTGTTTGTGCATCGTTACAAAGAAGAATCCTCGAATCTAATCAAACTTGCGACCCCAGTATTGATCGCATCCGTTGCACAAACTGGAATGGGTTTTGTTGATACCGTAATGGCCGGTGGCGTAAGTGCTATCGATATGGCGGCGGTTTCGATTGCAGCAAGTATCTGGCTACCATCAATCCTATTTGGTGTTGGTCTATTGATGGCGTTGGTTCCTGTCGTTGCACAACTGAATGGTTCTGGTCGACAAGTAAAAATTCCATTCGAAATTCAACAAGGCGCATTTTTAGCGCTCGTCATCTCCCTTCCAATCATTGGTGTGCTTTTTCAAACACAATTGATATTGGAGTGGATGGACATTGAACAACTCATGGCGGAAAAGACCATCGGCTATATGAATGCGGTGATGTTTGCTGTACCCGCTTTCTTGTTGTTCCAAACATTGCGAAGTTTTACCGATGGTATGTCTTTAACCAAGCCTGCAATGGTGATTGGTTTTATTGGCTTGTTATTAAACATCCCGCTTAACTGGATGTTCGTATACGGAAAACTTGGTGCTCCTGCATTGGGTGGTGTTGGCTGTGGCGTTGCAACGGCTATCGTATACTGGGTGATGTTTGCACTGCTATTCGCTTACGTTTTAACTTCAAAACGGTTATCGAAAATCAACATCTTCGGTACGTTCCATAAGCCGCAACTTAAAGCTCAAATTCGCCTGTTTAGACTTGGTTTCCCTGTCGCAGCCGCTATCTTCTTCGAGGTAACCTTGTTTGCGGTTGTTTCCTTGTTGGTTGCCCCACTTGGCTCGTTGATTGTTGCCGCGCACCAAGTCGCGATCAACTTCTCTTCGCTGGTCTTCATGATTCCAATGAGTATCGGTGCAGCCGTGAGTATTCGTGTTGGGCATAAGTTGGGCGAAAACAACACCGAAGGCGCTAAGATCGCGACACACGTAGGTATCATTGTTGGTTTAGTGACAGCCTTAATGACAGCGGCGTTAACTGTCCTGTTCAGAGAACAGGTTGCATTACTTTACACAGAGAACACTGCGGTAATTACCGTTGCAATGCAGTTGCTGTTGTTCGCGGCGGTTTATCAATGTACTGATGCCATCCAAGTTATCGCTGCAGGTGCTCTGCGTGGCTACAAAGACATGCGTTCAATCTTCAACATTACCTTCGTTGCTTACTGGTTGCTTGGCCTTCCTATCGGCTACATCTTAGGAATGAAAGATTGGATTGTTGAACCTATGGGAGCGCACGGCTTCTGGATTGGTTTCATTGTCGGTCTAACATCAGCAGCGATTATGCTAGGTATGCGCTTACACTGGATGCACAAGCAGGATGATGACGTACAGTTAGAATTTAGTTCTCGTTAGATTCGCACTCGCTTAGTCGGTCTATCTGATTTCGAACACAAAAAAGAGCTCTGATTTTCAGGGCTCTTTTTCGTTTAATGGTTAGGTAGATCGTATCTGCCTTAATATTCACTCTTCTCTCGTACAAAGCGGGCAAACTTGGGTTTTCCGTTTTGAGTAAAACCATTGTAGCGAAAGGTAATACGGCTGCCGATCTCTGGCGGTACAAGTCTCATTTGGTCAGTGAACCCGCTACCTATATAAAATTCCACACCCTCTTCTGTGTGAACCAGAATTGACCCCATCATCCCTTTGTACTTCCCTGTCCCACCCCTATAGCCAATAACCGTGGCTTCGGCATCGTGATGCCTTTTAAGCTTTAACAAATCATTACTTCGGCCTGCTTGATAACGACTGGTGATTTTTCTAAGCATCAAACCTTCGCCATTACGCTCATCGACATTATCAAGTTGATGAAACAAAGCCTCTTCACTGTGAATTGGTACATGTTCTATGTAGCTGACATGAGATTCTCCAATCACGCTTACCCAATGCAAAATGTTGTAATAGCGCTTTTGATAATCTCCCGCAGCGCCGGGCATATCAAACAGCATGAAATCGATTTGGCGCCATGCTGTGTCACTCGGCGTATGGTCGAGAACGGTAGATTGAACAAGGTGGAACTTGCCCCTTCCTGCCCACAACTCTCCTTCGAGATGGACCTTAGGTAAGTTTTCCGTAAACCACTTCGGTGAGTAAATACGATTACCATTGCGTGTATAAAGATGTTGTCCATCCCATAGAGCCCGAATCCCATCAAGTTTTTCACTCTTCCAGTATTCAGAAACATCTATGCCTTGCTGGTAGGAGTTTGCAAGCACCAAATAGTCCGGAGGTAAATAGGATGAATGAGATGAAAGCGAACACACCCATAGAGTGGCTAAAGCCAGTTTGGTTAATCTCATCATCTTCTCCGTATTAATAACTGTAGTGGTCAACAAATGCTTTTAATCGTAAGTGCTCTAACACGCAGTTAGACAATCTTTGCTAGAAGATGCGATCCACTCATCAACCTTATCTAACCCTTGCATCTATTCATTAGATTAATGACTTATGGCTCTCATATGATCCGCCGTTTTTAGTTCTCAAATTGAGAAATGCCTTTTCTCAATTTGAGATGGGAATTCACGATAAATATAAGTCATTGAAAAATAACAATATAAAAGTTGGCACATTCAGTGCAATTGTCCATACATACTTAAAAGGAGATATCGCTATGGAACTACGTAAGATTGATTTAAACACAACGACACTGACACTTTCTATTTTCGGTGATCTGGATGCAGCAGGCAGTCGTGATGCACAAACCGACATCGATGATGTGATTTCTAACGATGGTCACCCTGAAATCGAAGTTGATTTTAGCCAGGTTGAGTTTTTAGATTCATCTGGTGTTGGCGCGATTGTTTATATGTTCAAACGTCTGACTGAACGCGAGCGCAACATGCGACTTGAAAATGTGACGGGTCAACCTCTTGAAATTATGAACTTGCTGCGTATTGGCCACGCTATCCCAGTAAATTCAAAAAATCCTGCAAATTCATGAAGACCCACTAAGCTAGAAGTAACAAAAAATAATAAGAAAAATTAGAAACATAGGACGTTGGCATGAAAATACTGAAAAACTACATAGCCCTTTCTCTGTCCGCTCTCGTTCTGGGTGGCTGTACTAGCTATCCTGAACAAGGCACAGGGGGTTTGGCTGAAAGTTACGATTCTATTAACTATCAAAACTCAGACTTCTCTCCTGTCATGCCAGACGAGCCTCTTGGTCCGGAACATGGATTACGCTTTGATTGGCAGCTCGCTAAATTGCACCTTGATGCTTTGATTCAAGAAGGTGCTCGTTGGTGTTTCCCCGCTGCTGTTGTTCAAGCAATCGAAAAGCAAAATCGTATTGCTCGCGAACTTCAAGGTGGTCTACTACTGGATGCAGCCAACGACTTAGTGATCCAAAGAAAACGCCTAAATGAACTTGAGGTCCAACTGGATTACGTAACTTCACAAGCCCGCTGTGAGCCACCACAAAATGAAAATCAATTTAGAATGCAACTGTCGGTTATTGAACAGTTGTATGACCTACTTAATGTTGACAACCAATTTGCGGAAAACTCGACTGAAGTAAATCCTAAGTATATGGGAAGACTGGCCGAGGCGACCACTTTACTTAAAGAACACAAATCCCTAGACCTTGTGGTTACCGGCCATGCAGATGCGACAGGTACCGAAGAATACAACGATAAGTTAGCACTTGGACGAGCGAAACAAGTCGAACGCTACCTGACTATATTTGGCCTAGGCGCTCAACGAATCAAAGCCGTCTCTGTTGGCGAAACCGTCCCTCTTTTTGAAGGTGAATCAGACGGCACACGTTTAACTAACCGCCGAGTAAGTATCGAAGTTATCTCGCCTAAGAATGCCGAGAAAATGGGAGGTGGATTATGAAATTATTGATCGCTTTTATCATCACCCTATCGTTATGCTTTGCGAATGTCGTCAATGCTAACGATGAGTTTTCAGACGCGGTTCAAGTCGGTGACCTTATCCAAGTTAACGTACCCGGTGAAAGTACCTTAAACACGGGGTTCCAAGTGGATAAGCGTGGCCGTATTACCCTTCCTGAAGTAGGCGCTGTGTTTGTTGCAGGTTACGACAGTGAGCAGCTTAACAAAGTGGTTCTAGAGTCGCTGGCAACCGCCTATAAAGATCTTTCGAACGCTTCAGTCTATGTAAAAGAGCAGCAAATCATCATCTACGTACAAGGTTATGTAGAACAGCCTGGTGAATACACGCTCGCATTAGGTTCTAGCATCCAAATGGCACTTTACGCTGCGGGTGGTTTACGCCCGGGCGCGCAACTGGATAAGCTGATTCTTAAGCGAGGCGCAGACAAGAAAGAGTTTAACTACAAACGATTCCTTGATTCAGGAGACGAGTCAGCATTACCTACTCTTCAATCACTGGATTCACTATTCGTTCCAGCTTCTCCATTAGTCGGTAACATCGAGCAAGAGTTTGACGCAGCAAAGCTTGCTAACTCAGGTGACAGTGCTGATTCTCGTAACTCCATCAAAGTGTTTGGTGAGGTGAACGCGCCGGGTTCGTTCACTTACAAAGAGAAAACCGACCTTGTCGACGTACTTATGCGTTCGGGCGGTGTCACTCGCTATGCCAGTGTTGAGCAAATCCGAGTGATTTCGAACAACACTCCAACGCTATTCAACCTAAAACGTTACTTAGATTCTGGTGACGAAAGTCTGCTTCCAATTTTACGCCCGGGTGCGACCATTTTCGTTCCCAAGCAAGAAGAAGAGATCAAATCCGGCGCGAACATGGTTTACGTGATGGGCGAAGTCGCAGCCCCTGGTGCTTTTGAAGGCAAAAGAGACGCGACCTTTATGGATATCTTGGCGAATGCGGGCGGCCCAACTCGATTTGCAGAGTCACGACAAATCCGTGTCATCAAAGCAGATGGTAGAGTGCTTAAATTCGATTTAGCGGCTTACACTGAAGGCTTGCCTAACTCCAACCCTCCTAGCATCAAAGCGGGTGACGCGATTTTCGTTCCCGAGAAAACCGACATGAACGAGAAGTCTTGGTTGAAAATCACGCCAGACCGAGCAGTTAACGTGATTGGTGAGGTCAATCGACCTGGTCGTATTGAATGGTCAGATGAAATGAACTTCATGGGGCTATTGGCACACGTCGGCGGCCCTACGCTACGCGCTGACACATCGAAAATCGAGGTTGTTACGGGTAGAAAGCTAGTCGTGTTTAACCTTGATGATTTTATTCGAAATGGTGCGCCACGTGATCAAATGCCACAAATTCGAGCGGGTTCTATCGTGCGCGTTCACGACTTGCCACAAGATCCTTCAGACAATAAATCACAATGGGTTCGTCAAAGCTCTGATGCTTCGATCTACATCTTTGGACAAGTGAATGCGCCTGGTCGTTACCGCTTCACCAAAGACATGCACTTCCTTGATATCTTGTCAGCGGCTGATGGCCCAACAAAGGATGCCGACATCCACAATGTTCGAGTAACGCATCGTGACAAAACCTATTCGCAAGTAAGCAAACTTAACTTATCACTGTACTTCGAAACCGGTGACGAATCGTTACTGCCAAACGTAACCACTGGCGACACGATTTACATCCCAGAGAAAGGCAAAAACTGGTTAGATACACCGAAAGAAGAAACCGTTCGTGTGCTTGGTGCGATTAACAACCCAGGGCGTTATGTATTCAACGACAACATGACCATTCTAGATATTCTGGCAGAAGCTGCAGGCCCTACCGACAATGCTTACGTAGAGAAAATTACCATCGTCAATATGTCTTGTTGCCAAGGTCAGGCTCGTACTTTTGACCTTGTTGAATTCAGCAAAACGGCGAACATTTACAACCTGCCGGTGCTGCGCGCCGGTGACACGATTTACATTCCAGATCGTCGCGAAAGTTTTATTGAGAAAGCACGAGTCGGACTTGATGACATACTGCGTATCACCACGACCATCGTATTAATAGGAGCTTTATAATGACTATTTCAGCGACCCATGCCGAAGTCGAGCAACTGTATTTAGCTTCTGAACTTAACGGCCAAAAATCAATATGCGTCACCGCCTGCCATTCAGGTGACGGCGTAACATCTATTGCAACCGCATTAGCCGAGCGTTTTCTTCTTGCGGGTCATTCAACACTTTATGTTGATCTCAACTTATTCAACCCTGCTTTCAAAGATTTGAATATGCTAGAAGATAATCAGCAAGGTCAATTGATTGAACATGTTGAATCTCAGCGTACGTTTATCGGTGTACCTGCTCCACAAGTTGCTTCAACGCAATTGGCTTATAAAGATCCGACAACGTTACAAAACGTGGTCAACAAATGGTTAGAGAAATACGACAGAGTCATCATTGATACCTCACCGCTTCTCAACATAAACAAAGGCAACATTCCGGCTCAGTCTGTGGCGAGTGCTTGTGACAGCACATTGATGGTTGTCGCCTATGGTGAAACGTCGAGTCACCACCTAGAACAAGCGAAAAAGCTGCTTGATGCACAAAGTATCAACCTAATGGGCTGCGTGATGAACATGAAACAAAAGCCTAGCTTTGCACAAGAGATGGTCAGACAAATCAATCGAATGAAATTCATCCCCGCTAAGCTTCGCGATAGCTTGGCAAACAAGCTGTATCAAAATGAGTTTTTGAACCTTCCGATGTAACTTTCTTTTGCTACTTTCTGGCTGTCATTAAACCATGACAGCCACCTATCCTATTAGACTTCAAGCTCCAACAGTTCTGAATAAATAAAAACCAAATTGAGTGTTTTTGGCGAAAATATGACTAAAAATACGATTTTAAAAACTATTCAACGCATTTCACGCACGCAAGTTGTGGTCTTACCACCTTTAAGCTCATCCAAAAATCAACAGCCCCACACCTAACTTTAGCGGTAATGTGACACAGGCGGTTAAAGTGCCATGTAAATCGCATCAAAGATGGAATTCGTACGATTATTCCCTAAGATTATAAATAGAGGTGGTTTTTGACGAATTTGTAATAGTTTGACAAAGTTATCCGATGGCTGTTAAAACACAGTGGATGAATTGGCAAATCACACTTCACTGACTTTGCACGTTTATCTATTCAAACTTCACCCATCCCTCCTTCTGCTCAAATGGTTCAAATACACGGAAAGGATCACCATCGAGCAATTTAGATAATCAATTTACCTTGGTTACCTTAGTTGTATTATTAAAGAGAAAGGAAACTCAATATGAAATACAAGTTAAGCTCCGTATTTTTGTTAGTGGCAGCAGCCAGCGGTAATGCTAACGCTGGAGAATGTGGCAGCGTAACAATTGCAGATATGAACTGGAACTCTGCAACACTGATCGCCAATATCGACCAATTCATCCTTGAACATGGTTATGGGTGTGATGCTGAACTTATCCCTGGCGACACTATGCCAACAGGCACGTCTATGATCGAAAAAGGCCAGCCTGATGTTGCACCTGAACTTTGGAGCAACAGCTTAAAAGACGCATTAGATAAAGGTGTTGAAGAAAAACGTCTTCGCTACGCAGGTAAAGCACTTGTGAACGGCGGCGAAGAAGGCTTTTGGGTTCCAGCTTACCTAGTAAAACAGTACCCTGAAATGGCAACCATCGAAGGCGTACGCAAAAACGCAAGCTTATTTAAACACCCTGAAGACCCAGATACATCTGCATTCTACAGCTGCCCTGCAGGCTGGAACTGTCAGATCAGCGCCGGAAACTTGTTTAATGCTCTTGAGCTAGAAAACAGCGGTTTCACGATTGTTGATCCAGGCTCGAGTGCCGGCTTATCTGGCTCTATCGCAAAAGCTTATGAACGTGAAGAAGCTTGGTTTGGTTACTACTGGGCACCGACCGCTGTTCTAGGTAAATACGACATGGTTAAAGTCGACTTTGGCAGTGGCGTTAATGAGGAAGAGTTCCTTAACTGTACCACCAAAGAAGATTGTGAATCGCCAAAAGCAACCATGTACCCGCCTTCACCTGTTCACACGATTACCACTGAAAGTTTTGCGTCACGTGCTCCTGAAGCATACGACTACTTTACTAAACGTGGTTTCACGAACGACAAAATGAACTCGCTACTTGCATGGATGGAAGACAACCAAGCTGATGGCGAAGAAGCGAGTCTGCATTTCTTAAGTGAATTCCCAGAAGTATGGCACCCATGGGTTTCTGAAGAAGTGGCTAAGAAAGTTGAAGCAGAGCTGTAAGAGCTTGATTTAATAACAAGTAATTACGCTTCAACAATAAAACAGAAATAACGTCGCTATACTTGATGTTATTCATGATTCGGAGCCCTTTTCATTAGCGATTTTCTTATCGCATGGACAAGTGGCTCCGAACTATAAGGATATAAAATGGCTGACAGCAATTGGTTATCAAGCTTTCCAGAGATGGAACGCGGTGATTTACGAACCATAAAAAAGACGCTAGATGGCGCATACCGTGAATTTTCCCGTGAATACGGCGAAATGATTGAATCTCTCTTTGACCCTCTTCTTTCATTCCTCGTTTGGTTTGAAAAACTCCTTATCTCAACACCTTGGATTATAGTCCTGGCTGTGTGTACCAGCCTTGTCTACGCAGCAAGCCGTTCTTGGAAACTGGCTCTAGGCTGTGTTGCTTCTCTACTTCTCATTGGTTACTTTGGAATGTGGGAAGACACCATGCGGACGCTCAGTATCATCACTGTATGTACCTTGGTTTCAATATTCTTGGGCATTCCGATTGGTATTGCGATGGCTCGTTCAAATCGAGCTCAGTCAATTGTTACGCCGATGCTCGATATCATGCAAACCATGCCTGCGTTCGTTTATTTGATTCCAGTGGTAATGCTACTGGGCATCGGTAAGATTCCAGGGCTAATCGCCGTGGTTATCTACGCGATCCCACCTGTAATTCGTCTAACTAACCTAGGCATACGCTTAGTTGATAAAGAAGTCCTTGAAGCCGCTACCGCTTTCGGTGCGAGCAAAAAGCAACGCTTATGGGGTGTTCAACTTCCTCTAGCAATGCCAACGATCATGGCGGGTATTAACCAAACCATCATGATGGCGCTGTCTATGGTTGTTATCGCATCCATGATTGGTGTGAAAGGCCTAGGACAACCGGTTCTTAAATCGATCACCAACCAATACTTCACATTAGGTTTGATGAATGGCTTCGCCATTGTGGCCCTCGCAATCCTTTTTGACCGCGCTTCACAAGCGTACGCAAGAAGAACTAATGCGCATTTAGGAGGATTCAAGCATGACTAAACCATTGATTGAAATTAGTGGTCTGTACAAGGTGTTTGGACCGAAACCAATGTCTGTTATGAACCGAGTTCAAAACGGCGAACACAAAGATCAGATTCTTGCGGATACGGGTCATACCGTTGGTTTGAAAGAGATCAACCTTGAGATTAACCGTGGTGAAATCTTTGTTATCATGGGGCTTTCTGGCTCGGGTAAATCGACGCTGATTCGCCACTTCAACCGTTTGATTGACCCGACTCAAGGTAAAATCATGGTTGAAGGCATTGATGTGATGAGCCTCAACACTAAACAGCTAGAAGAGTTCCGTCGTCATAAAATGTCGATGGTATTCCAACGCTTTGGCTTAATGCCTCATCGCACTGTGGTTGAAAACGTTGCGTACGGGTTGGAAGTACAAGGCATCAAAAAAGAAGACCGTTTAGCAAAAGCCAACGAATGGTTAGAAACCGTGGGCTTGAAAGGTTACGGCAAGCAATACCCTGCGCAACTTTCAGGTGGTCAGCAACAACGTGTTGGCCTTTCTCGCGCTCTGTGTACTAACGCTGAAATCTTGTTAATGGATGAAGCCTTTTCGGCACTCGACCCTTTGATTCGAAGTGAAATGCAAGATCAGCTTATCGAACTTCAAGAGAAGCTTCATAAGACGATTGTTTTCATCACTCATGATCTGGACGAAGCACTCCGCCTAGGCGATAGAATCGCAATTTTGAAAGACGGCGAGTTAGTACAACAAGGCACACCACATGAGATTCTGCTAAATCCAGCCGATGATTACGTGGAAGCGTTCGTGAAAGACGTAAACCGTGCTCGTGCACTGACCGTTGAAACCGTTATGCAGCCTCCTCTGTATCGAATCACATCAGAAACGATTGAAGGTGCTCTGGCACAGATGAAGATGCTGAAAAACGATTACGCTTATCACGTAACGGATGACGGCTATCAAGGCCTAGTCACACAAGAGAGCCTACAAGACGCAGTTGAAGATTCATCGGTACATGATTTTAGTGATGAGATATACGAAGAAGTCCCTGCCATCTTACCAGATGCGGTGATTGAAGAAGTGCTACCGGACACTATGTCTTGTGACTACTCTCTTCCAGTTGTTGATGAAGACGGTAATCTAAAAGGTGAACTCGAGAGAAGCGCTGTTGCTGATATCTTCTCAGAAAGTAGCGAGGAAGAAGTAGAAGCCGACCCAAAGCCAAAAATTGATAAAGCTTCGTAGTCCTACTTTTCGTGATTTAAAGCACGGCTGTTTAAATTATCATTGTTTGGGTTATCGTTATTTGAGTTATTGCTATTTAGATTAGCCTAAACTACATAAACCGCTCTAAGACCACTGTTGTTATTTCACTGCAGTGGTCTTTTTTATTTGTATCGGGCTCGTTTTCTTCTGAGATCTACCCGCACCTTAGGCTTTATAGGCACCTAAGTTTATATTTCATAAGAGAAAACAAAATAAAATCAGTCCGTTAGGTTTGTCACAAACCCAATAGCAAGATGAGTGAGATGCCAATTAAATGCTCTATTTGTACGGCAACCAGTTGAAATTATTCTAGAAAATGACTAAAACTTAATAGTATTAACAGATATTAAGCTCAATAAAAGGACTTAGTTTGATGAATTCTACTTTAGCGTCAGACGCAGCTACAAATCTAAACTCACAACAAGTGAGCAAGCTTGTCGATGAAAGCGTTCTGGAGCAAATGATTCGCGATACAAGTGCGGACATTATCCCTATCTTGATCGACCATTATGTCGAAGAATCACAAACACGCTTGGTCGCTATAAAAGAGGCAGTCACGCAGAAAGACGCTCAAACACTTGAGTTCGAGGTCCACACTCTCGGCAGCACAGCGCTTTCGTTAGGTAATCGCCCTTTGGGTGAATTAGCTCGAGCTTTAGAAAAGCTATGTTTAGAACAGAGTCATGATGCGGCATTTCGACAAGTTGATGAATTACTAGAGCTCGCAGAGCGTTCAATAAAAGCCTTGCTTGAAAGGAAAGAGGCAGGCTTCAGCTAGCTTTGCATGTTCATTATCGGTATCAGATTAAAAACTCAAAACAGTCGTTATTAATATAGTCGCCATAAGATGGGCTCCATCATGAACAGCAATGCGAGAAGTTATACAGGCCGCTTCTTAAAAGATTGCATGTGGTAGATAACAAATACACAAGACTCGTATTGATGGTTGCATATCACTATGTTATTGATTGGTTAGGATAAAGTTTCAAAAGGAATACACAATGCGCCCTAAGGTATTGTTAGTTGAAGACTCCACCTCACTCGCCGTACTCTACAAGCAGTACGTAAAAGACGAGCCCTATGATATTTTCCACGTCGAAACCGGCGCGGAAGCTAAGACCTTCATTGAAAGGCACTCTCCACAGCTTGTGATTCTCGACCTTAAGCTTCCTGACATGCCAGGCGAAGAAGTCTTAGATTGGATTACTGCTAACGAAATACCGACTGCTGTCATCATCGCGACAGCGCATGGTTCAGTAAACATCGCGGTAGACCTTATCCAACGCGGTGCAGAAGACTTCTTAGAGAAACCCATTCAAGCCGATCGACTCAAGACCTCTGTTAGCTTGCATCTAAAAAGAGCGAAACTCGAAAACCTCGTCGATAACATGCAAAGCAAATTCGATCGTGATCGTTTTCATAATTTCATTGGCTCTTGCCTACCCATGCAGGCGGTTTACAAGATCATTGATTCGGTAGCACCAACCACTGCCAGCGTGTTTATTAACGGCGAAAGTGGTACAGGTAAAGAAGTGTGTGCGGAAGCGATTCACCAAGAGAGTCAGCGTAATGGTAAACCCTTCGTGGCCATTAACTGCGGCGCTATCCCTCGAGACCTAATGGAGAGTGAAATCTTCGGTCACGTTAAAGGTGCGTTTACCGGTGCGACAACCGACCGTAAAGGTGCAGCAATGCAAGCGCATGGCGGTACCCTATTTCTCGATGAGCTTTGTGAAATGGAACTGGAGATGCAGAAGAAGCTCCTCAGATTTTTGCAAACTGGTACGTTTACTCCACTCGGTGGCAACCGCGAGATTAAAGTGGATGTCAGAATTATCTGTGCGACCAACCGCGATCCACTGGTTGAAGTAGAAGAAGGACGTTTTAGAGAAGACCTTTACTATCGTGTTCACGTTGTGCCTATCGAAATGCCACCGCTTCGTGAACGAGGAAGTGACATTGTCACCCTATCTAATCACTTCTTGAAACTGTACGCGAAGCAAGACAAGAAGAAGTTCAAATCAATAGACAAAGAAACGCAGAATCTACTTAAACGTTATGCGTGGCCAGGCAATGTGCGTCAGTTGCAAAACATCATCCGTAACATCGTGGTGTTGAACAATGAAACGAGCGTGACTAAAGACATGTTACCGCCTCCGATTAATAAAGTAGATGCCGCTCCATCATCTAAATCAGTGACACCAATTCGAGTAACTGCGCCTCAACCTGCAGTTGTTGAAGCACCAGAAGCTAAGTTGCCACCGATTACTCCGGAAGAGTTGGAACAATCGTCAGTTGCTCAAGCTCACAACGAGCCGATGACGCCTGCATTTACCACAAGCGAAGGTGCTATTCGTCCAATGTGGCAAATAGAACGTGAAGCCATTCAACATGCCATCAATCATTGCGATGGGAATGTGTTAAACGCTGCTGTGCTGTTAGAACTTAGCCCTTCTACTGTTTATCGTAAGAAACAGGCTTGGGAGTCGGAAGATGAGTACAATCAAGCCTAACCAAGGTGTACTCGACATAAACCTTCATGAGATTTGGCTGTTGATCGACAGCCAAACTTTTGGAGGCATAGAAACGCATGTTTTAGAATTAGCACAAGGCCTGATATCGGAAAGCGCTCAGTATTCAGAGGCTGTTCGTATCGTTCTTTTGACTAAGTTTAATCCTGAAGCGATCATCGTTGAAAAGTTGAATGCGCTGAACATCCCTTTTAGTTACCTCTCCGATTTAGCCTCATGTTCTGTAGATTCAAATGGCAATAGCGCGACACAGCTGAAACGTGCAGTTCAACATTATCAACCAAGGCTTATCCATGCTCATGGTTACAAAGCCAGTTTGGTCAGCAAGTTAATCAAGCTTCCGCCTCGTTTCAACAACACAAAGCAAATCACCACTTATCACGCAGGTGAAACCCCAACAGGCAAAGTATGGCTTTATGATTGGCTCGACCGTTACAGCAGTTTTCTTTCTGATCAGTCGCTCGTGGTCAGTGAAAAGATTAAAGCGAAAGTGCCGAGTAAAACCTATCAATTGAATAACTTTGTTAAAGTCCCAACAGGGTTAACAAACTCCCGTTCATCAAGCCCATTCCATGCTGGTTTTGTGGGGCGATTAAGCCGTGAAAAAGCGCCTGATCGATTTGTTGCATTAGCCAAACAGTTTCCTGATGTTTGGTTTGAGCTTTTTGGTGACGGACCAGAAATGGACGTCTTAGTTAAATCGCAGCCTGATAATGTGACCTTTCATGGGCATCAAACCAATATGGATGACGTCTGGAGCCAAATCGATCTGTTAATCATCCCTTCTCGCTTTGAAGGCTTACCTATGGCGGCATTAGAAGCCATGATTCGTGGCATTCCCGTTCTCGCCACCTCAGTTGGTAACTTGCCTCAACTCATCGAGCATCAAGTTAACGGCTACCTTGCAAATTCAGAAGCTGAGCTAGAACAGTTTTTATCTTTGTGGATGTCATTGACGAGCGAACAACGTGACTCTCTCAAGAGTCACGCGATAGAAACCGTGAAAAACCAATACTCACCACAAGCCGTTGTCCCACAGTTGTTGGAAATCTATCAACTCGACCGTTAATACTCGTCTTTGTAGTTAACTGTTCATTTTGGCTTGATGATTTAAGTACTTTAGACAGTTTGATACTGATTCTCAAAATGACAAAACTCACCTCAAGGCTACGCCCTCACTTAATAATCCAACATTAAATCAGTAAGTTAAACAAAATGCATAACTGGCACTCACTTTGCAATCTTTAACATCAGGCGTAACTACGTCTTAAAAAGATTACGAGCCGAGTCCTAAAGAGTTTATTTGCCAATAGAGGTCACAATGGTCAACCCTGAAGCCAATAGATTGCCAGTCATCATCACGATCAGCACCTTGTGTGTTGGGCTTGGTGTTGTTTGGTACTTTGTGCCTCACCCTGCTGTCATTGTGGCGCTCGCTCTTGTGCCATTGGCCGGGTTATTCGTGTTAAACAAAACATTCTGGTTAGTTTTACTGTTCGTTGTCTTTTCATTTTTCCGAATTCACGAAGCTATACCTCAGCTCTATTCGCTAAAAATACCGCTGATGCTTTCATTAGGCGCTCTGTCGGCTCTTCTATGGCATGCATTAATCAGTAAAGAACTTAAAATCTTCTGGCACCCTTGTTTAAATTGGCTCGCCATATTTTGGGTATTGGTTTTCATTGGTATTATCTTCGCGTCCAACAGGCCAATAGCACTAGCAGAATTCAAGGGCGTTTATTGGAAAATTATAGTGATGACGCTTGCGATTACTTGGCTAGTAAACACCACGGAAAATCTCGCAAAAACCGCGATGACGATTATCTACGCTGGCGCTTTAGTCAGCTCTATTGCCGTGTACAACTCAGTAAATGGTATTGGGCTTGTCGAGGGCTCACGCGTGACTATTGGCCGCGATTTTGGCTCTATGTTAGGTGACCCGAACGACCTAGCACTGGTACTGATGTTCCCACTCGCCTTTACAATAAGCCAAGCCACCACGACTGGCATCTCACGATCCAAACGTTTAATCAGTGCCTTAGTTTGTCTGTTACTGCTCGCCGCCATTATTGCCACTCAAAGCCGTGGCGGATTACTGGGTTGTATTGCGGTGATTGGTATTTTTGCGTGGAAGCTAGTGCGCTCTAAAGTTCTCTTAATCTCAGTGGGAACTGTCGCGGCCGTGATGCTCTATTTAGTTGCTGGTATCTCAGACAGATCTTCTGGTGGTGCAGCTGAACAAGGCATCGATGAATCTGCAATGGGGCGAATCTATGCTTGGGAAGCGGCAGTAAAAATGGCAGTTGAGAACCCACTGACCGGCGTAGGGTTGAACAACTTCTTCTCGAACTACTTCTTTTATAGTTCGCACTGGGACGGACTTAATCACGCCGTTCACAGTACTTGGTTTGGTGTATTAGCAGAAACAGGCTTTATTGGTCTGATCATTTTTGTCTGCCTTATCGTTTCTTTGATCAAAACCTCTCGTTCTACGCTCGCGAGATTAAAAAACTCGACCACAGAAATCGCACCCGAACTCAACGCGGTCGCCTATGCGATCTATGCCGGTCTGATTGGAACAATCGTGTCGGGTACATTTTTGACTCAAGGCTTCAACTGGCCGATTTATATCCTCGCAGCACTCACAGTTTGCGTCTCAAACGTATCTCAAACTGCCTGTCAAAATGAGAAAACCTAAAAGTCACATTTTAACCTATTGAAATTATTATATTTATTAAATGGCACAATATATGAAAGTACTTCTATATAACAAAAAAGAGGATTTTCATTATGACGTCAGTATCTATACATCAATTCAAACATTGGCTTAAGTTTCATCCTAATTCTCGAATTAGAAATGTGTTTTTCATTTTGAAAGACATCAGAAGCGCAGAGCTACCTACCCCTAAACTATTTAATCGCTGTCTATATCAAGCGCACAAGCTAGTGGTGAATCTGGTTTCTGGCTTTACGCGATTCTTCTACTGGACTCCGGCTTTCAAAGGTCGTGTGGCTCAATGTGGCAAACGCCTGTATTTGTATGGAGGTCTGCCTTTCGTCAGCGGTCCGGTGCAAATTACGATTGGCGACAACTGCCGTATCTCTGGCCACACGACATTCTCTGGTTGTACTCAACAACTTGAAGGCTTGGAACACCCACTATTGTCGATTGGCAATAACGTCGACATTGGTTGGCAGTCGACTATCGCTGTTGGAGGTAAAGTGGTTATCTCTGACAACGTACGAATCGCAGGCGGCGCTTTTCTATTTGGATACTCTGGACACCCGCTTGATGCAAAACGCCGAGCGCTAGGTGAAGGTGACGACCCTCAGCAAATCGGTGACATCATTCTTGAACCCGATGTTTGGTTGGGCACGAATGTGACGGTCAAAGGTGGCGTAACCATCGGCGAAGGTGCCGTAATAGCCGCAGGCAGCGTAGTAACAAAGAATATTCCTGCCTTCGCAATCGCAGGTGGCAACCCAGCTCGAGTTGTCGGTCACATCAAACCCGTTGAAGTGACAGAATCCGATATGTTCGATACGTTAGAGACTCATGGAGGTGACCATGCGTGATTTAATCGTATTTGGTGAAGACTTTGGTGGCCTGCCTTCATCGACTCAACATTTAGTTCGTCACCTTGCTAAGCAGCACAAAGTCTTATGGGTCAACTCAATTGGCTTAAGACAACCGAAGCTGTCCGCTAAAGATGCAAACCGAGCGTTCAACAAGTTGTTTGGTAAAACCAAGGCCGTAACTCAAAACATGCTCGACTCTGAGGGACACGACAACATTACTATCGTTAACTTAAAGACAATCCCTGCGCCTGCTTCTAAATTTTCTAGAAAGTTGGCTCAGCAAATGATGTTGCACCAACTAAAACCGGTTATTGCAGAGCTTAATCTTAACGCGCCTATCCTATGGACTTCTCTTCCGACCGCTGTTGATTTGTGCGGACACTTAGGCGAGTCATCTGTGGTCTATTACTGCGGTGATGATTTTAGCGCGCTGGCTGGTGTTGATCATGACACCGTTGCACAGCACGAATCAGAGCTAATCGAAAAATCAACGCTTATATTCGCGGCTAGCAAAAAATTGATGGATAAATTTCCAAAGCATAAAGCGCACTTGCTACCACATGGTGTCGACGTAGACCTATTTTCAACACCCGCACCAAGAGCAAAAGATTTACCAAGCAACCACCGCCCTATTGCTGGTTTTTATGGCAGCCTTTCTAAGTGGCTTGATTATGAAATGATTGATCATGTTGCGAATGCGATGCCGGAATGGGACTTTGTTTTCATAGGTCCAAACGAGCTTGATACGCTCATGCTGCCTAAGTTGAGTAACGTACATTACCTTGGCCCTCGTCCACACCACACGCTACCAAGCTATTCTCAACACTGGGATGTGAGCTTGTTGCCGTTTGTTGATAACGAGCAGATCCGAGCGTGTAGCCCACTCAAACTAATGGAATACCTTGCGGCGGGCACACCCATTATCACAACACCGTTCCCTGCTTTGGTTCCATATCAAGGGCACGTAACCACGGTTGGCAGTGCCAACCAAATGATTTGGGCGCTTGATCATGCACGCGAGCTAAGCAACTCACCTATCTCTGTCGTCGAACAAGAGAGCTGGCAGAACCGTGGTAACTTCGTACATTGGATGTTGGAGCTATTATGAATAATCTGAAATTGCGGTTATTAGTCATCATCAATGCGATGTGGCGCCAACGCTACGTTATCGTTCTGCCAATGCTTATTTTGCCCTTTGTAGGCTTTGGTGTGAGCAAGTTGGCTCCAACTAAATATGACGCGCATACCAGTATGTTGATTCAAGAAACGGCCAAGATGAATCCATTCTTGGAAGACATTGCCGTTTCGACGATGCTCAAAGATCGACTTAACGCATTAAGAACACTGCTTCACAGTCGACATGTGCTTTACTCGGTCGCTGATGAACTGCAATTAACCACGCCAGATATGCCTGAAATTGAGAAACAAGAGATCATTACTGACCTGTCTCAACGTCTAACGGTGACTCAGCTTGGAAAAGATTTTCTAAAGATAAGTCTAACGTCGAACACACCAAATGGAATGGAAGCGACGCTGCGCTCGGTAAGTGAACATTTCATTGAACAGTTACTCGCACCGGAACGTTCATCGATTGAAGATTCAAGTAACTTCTTGAAAATCCATATCGACAAACGTAGCGCAGAGCTTGCAGAAGCAGAAGAAGCGCTAGCTGCATACATGAATGAGAATGTTCATTCGACGCCTGAGGTACAGAGCCAAAGTTTGAATCGCTTAGCTTCACTCAAACAAACATTGGCAGAAAAAGAGGCCGAGTTATCGGGTGTCGAAAAAAGTTTAGGGTCAATCGACCAACAACTTTCAAGAACCAACCCTGTGATCGGTAAATTAGAAGACCAGATCATCGACATTCGTAGCGACCTTACCTTGTTACAAGCTAAATACACGGACAAGCACAGTGCTGTGCAAGCTAAAGTGCGTGAGCTAGACAGACTAGAGAATGAACGTAAGAGTTTGCTCGAGGTAACCCAGCCAACGATGAACAGCGACCAGCTTTGGGACATCGCAAGTAGTACGACACTGAACAAACTTTCTGATACCCAACCTCTTCTGGTCACTCAATTACACAGCCTACAGCTGGTTCGTGCTCGCTTTGAGTCTTTAACTGAAGAGACCAAAAGCCTTCGAACTATGATTTTCGAATTAGAACACAAGGCCAATAACTTCGGCGAAAATGCAAAAGAGATGTACCGCCTTAAACGTCAAGTTGAAATCAAACGTCAACTATATGATGAACTGACAGAGCGTTATGAAATGGCTCAACTAACGGGTTCGCTTGGTGTATTCGAGCAAAACAAACGTGTGAAGATTATCGATTTGCCTTTCACACCGAGTGTCAAATCTAACATGCCGACTTTTGTTTTTATTCTGGCTGGATTCGTTGCAGGTATCGGTTTGGGTATTGGTTTAGCGGTATTGTTTGAACTGTTTGATTCTTCAATCAAACGCAAAGACGAAATCGAAGATATCTTGGGTGTCCCTGTGATAACGGTGATCCCTAAAATGAGCTAGTCAGCCTTAAAGCCATTTTTGACTTGCTAGATTCACAGCTTTCTAATTTCCTAGCTTCGTGCATCCTAGAGCAAAACGCCAACACTCGGTTGGCGTTTTGTTTATTTAGAGCCCCAAGTTCTAATGCTACTTTCGATTTACCCAAGCCCTATGATTCAAACTGCCATTCAATTGTATTTTGTTTTGATTCCCATTTTGAGAAATGAAAACTGCCCTAGAATTAAATAATATAAACAACTGAAAAATAACGGTTATTTAATTGGCACAACTCATGCAATCTCCTTGTGTAGTTAAACGTTTTAAAGAAGTTACTTCAAGAGAAACGTCAGAAAGGCGAAACAACAATTATAAAGGCAGGGTCCAAACTATGAATACGCATTTAACGAAGCATGGCAAAAAGATCATACACGTTGTTCAGCACCTTGCACCGGGTGGATTAGAAACCCTAACTCTGGATTTGCTCCGCCTTGCTAAACCAACAGACCAAGTGTTGATTGTCAGTTTAGAGGGTACTAAACAAGAGTCTATAAACAACTGGCCGAAGCTAGAGCCATACAAAAAGCAAATCGTCTTTTTGGATAAAGCACCAGGCGTACAATTCAATATCATTATTAAGCTAATTAAAGCCTTCAACGCGATTCGCCCTGATGTGGTTCATACCCATCATATTGGCCCACTGTTATACGCTGGTTATGCCGCTCGCGTAACCGGGGTTCCAACTCGAATCCATACCGAACATGACGCTTGGCATCTGAACAACAACAAACGTCGTCGATTACAAGCGCTTGCTTTAAAAGCTGCTCAACCAACGTTAGTTGCCGACGCGACACGTGTTTATAACCAACTACGCACTGCTTTTTCTTATGAGAACATCATTACCATCAAAAATGGCGTTGATTGTGAGAAGTTTAAGCCAATGTCGAAAGAACACGCGAGAGCAAAACTAAACCTGCCGACAGACAAACACATCATCGGTTGTGCAGGTCGACTAGAACATGTCAAAGGCCAAGACCAACTTATTAAAGCACTGACTCTTTTACCTGCAAACATGGTTGTCGCATTGGCTGGCGGCGGTACTAAACGCAATCAACTAGAGCAACTGACTAGCCGCTTGAATCTGAGTGACCGAGTCATCTTTCTTGGCTTAGTTGAAGACATGACCACGTTTTACGGAGCGTTGGATACGTTCTGCCTACCTTCACGCCACGAAGGGCTGCCGCTTTCTACACTTGAAGCTCAAGCATGCAATATTCCAACCGTCGCAATGGACGTTGGTGCCGTCGATGAAACCTTATGTCCAGTCAGCGGCGTCCTCGTCAAAAGCGGCAGCATTGTGGGGTTAGCTAGTGCGCTATTAGAAAAGCAAAATGAACGCTTTTTGTCACCTCGTCGCTACGTACTCGAAAACTTCGACATCATCAAAATGGTTTCGTCTTACAACGATATATCAGAAGGAGCTTACGCATGATTGATTGGTTGCTTGCGGGACTTTGTTTGTTTTCAGGTGCGTTGATTGTCTATCATCACGCAGCCTACCCTTTGTTACTGCGTTGGTATGCGAAAAGCCACCCCGCACGCAAAGTTGAAGAGAGTCATCGTTGCTACAAAGAGGAACAGCAAGATTGCACGTTGCCGACCATCACCGTTCTTGTTCCTGCATTTAACGAAGAACAGTGGATCGCAGACAAGATTCGTAACCTTGCTTCACTCGATTACCCAAAAAAGAAGTTGGAAGTCATTATCGCTTGCGATGGTTGCACTGATAACACAGTCGCCATTGCACAAATGACCATACAAGAAGCGATGTGCAGTGATGTCTATTTTGAGATACATGACCATCAAGTAAACCGAGGTAAAGTCGCGGTTGTTAATGAAGAAGTGACACGTATAACCAGTGATATCACGGCGATGAGTGATGTTTCTGCCCTTATTTCATTGGATGCTTTGCTTATAGCTGCCGCTCATTTTGAAAGTGACAAGGTTGGAGTGGTAAACGCAACGTATCAACTTTGTCCAACAGGCAATGAAGGCGAAAACACGTATTGGCAGTACCAAACCGCGGTTAAAGAGTCTGAGGCTTCGTTAGGTTCTAGCTTGGGTTCTCATGGCGCTTTCTACTTGTTTAGAACACACCTGTTTGAACTGCTTCCACTCAACACTATTAATGATGATTTCATCTTACCGATGCAAATCGTTAAACAAGGTTACATCGCCGAATACGAAACCCAAATGGTGGCATTAGAGCTAGAAGAATCGAACCTAGAAACAGACTTCAAAAGAAGACTTCGTATTTCAGCGGGCAACATGCAACAAGCGATTCGATTATTTGCCTTGTTCAGCCCGAAGTTTAAAGGCATCGCGTTTGCGTTCTTTTCAGGAAAAGGACTTCGCCTACTCACTCCATATTTAATGATTGTGTGCTTAGTGTGCTCAATCTTACTTAGCAACTACTTGGTATTTGAAGCGCTGTTATGGGCTCAAGTTGCCGTTTATACCATTGGCGTCCTTGGCTGCATCTTGCCAAAGCGTCTAGTAAACAAACCTATTTCATTAATCTCTTATTTGATAGTTGGACACTACGCCAACTTCATTGGTGGCATTCGTTACCTAATCGGACTAGAAAACTCACCTTGGACACGAGCAAATCATTAAGGACTTATTATGATGAACATCGAACAGCTATCTACCCAAAACCTATACCAATACAAAATCTCACGTGCTAAACGTACTTTCGATTTTGTAAGCTCACTGATTGCTTTGATTTTGCTAGCGCCCGTATTTCCGTTGATTGCGATGGCGATTGCACTCACTTCTCGTGGCCCTATTTTCTACCGTCAATTGCGCGTTGGTAAATCGACACCGGAGAAAATGGAAATCTTTGAGATCATGAAATTCCGTAGCATGTACGAGGATGCAGAAACTCGCTCTGGTGCAGTTTGGGCTACCGCGAATGACCCACGAATCACGCCTGTTGGCCGCTTTTTGAGAAAGACACGTCTTGATGAACTGCCACAACTGATCAATGTACTGAAAGGTGAAATGTCTCTAATTGGCCCGCGCCCTGAACGCCCTACTTTTTACACCAAACTAGAGAACGAAATTCCTTACTTTGCCGACCGTACATACGGTGTAATGCCTGGTATTACAGGGCTTGCACAAGTAAATCAAGGTTACGACACCTGTATTGATGATGTACGTCGTAAAGTAGGTTTTGACCACAGTTATGCACTAAGCCTATGTTCGGTTAAGTCTTGGATTGCCGCTGATCTCAGCATCATCTCTAAAACAATCATCGTAATGGTAGATGGTCGAGGTCGCTAAACCAGTATGGTCTAATGTGGATACAAAGCCTGTTTTCTATAAAGCCTTAGGGGGCGATTGGAAAGTCGCTAATGAAACACAGAGTGCCGAATTAGCCCACGTTAACTAGACTCGCTGCTCTCGGTTCTCAGTTGAATGGTGTAATAAGGTTTCTTCCCTATCAATTGACGTAAACATTGGCAATGAATGTATAACGCAGATGTGGCTTGAGTTAGGGATTAGAAATTAAGAGCTGAGAGCTCAGAGTTAAGAATTAAGAGTTAAGACGAGAAAGCTTATATTCATAGAAAACCACGGCACTTTCGTCAGAGGCTTGCTCAACAAAACCTAGCTTATTAAGTAAGTGTGTAGAGGCTATGTTTGAACGATCGACACCGCCAGTCAGTGTTGACCATGACTCCATTTTAGCGACTTCTGTGATGAAACCCTTCAGTAGCTCACTCGCTAAACCCTTGCCCCAGAACTCTTCTGCAAGCAAGTAGCCAATATGAGCATCACTTTCGTCTTCTACATAAGCGAACAGAAAACCAATCAATTGATTATCGTTGGATTTCACTTGAAGTAAGCGGCTCCCCGACAACATTCGGTCGAGCCAAATTTCAGCCAGCTCACCTGACACAATACCGTGAAAGTATGGTGGAAGGTTTTCAACGACTGACGGGATTAGAATGCCAGGTACTCGCTCAAGCAGAGCCGAACGTTCAGGAACAGTAAGTTCACCTGCGACTTCTTCTACTTTTAGTCTTTGAGTTTCAAACGAGATCGCCATGTGTCCTGCCCAATTTGATAAAAATGTGGATTATACACCTGAGTTCTCGTGTTGGCTTCGTTTCCAGGCTAAAGCAAACTAAAGAACAGCCACGCCTTCAACTTCAATCACTGAGTTAACATTTGCTCGCTCGATTATCTTGAGTAACGTCGTTTGAACTAACTCATTATCTCGGATTTCGGTTTTACAAGAAAAACGCTCTTCTTGAACACCATCGCCCTCACCCAGCATAAATTGAACCGCGACTTCCGTTGCGAGATCTTTGGTCGTCCCGTAATACGCTAACGTGATTTTTGGGTATCCGTGGTCGCCTTTTTTAACCTGCTTTGCGATACGTTTTTTGGCTTTATCTAAATTCATACAACTTCCTTTTAAGTTTGAAATACAAGGTGACTAGAACACCTTTTTAAACGGTAAGCAATACAATCAGCGTTGGTTATAGAGATTCCCTAGCCTCTTGATACTAATCAAGATGGTACAGTCTTAGCACTTTAAAGAGTGATAGCTAGAACACAGAAAACCTGTTTAAGAAATATAATGACAACATATAAGAACTACGCGCCAAGAAGTGGGAGATGTTTTCGTTGCTGATAAGTTAAGGCTAACTCCAAGCACTGCTTGATTGGTGCCTTGGGAAGTGGTTCAGTCAGTTTCAAGACGATTGCACGATTACCTTGAAATACCAATGTGCCATCGTGCAATTCTCTGAATGTGTCGATTAGCTTCGTTTGGCAGTTAAAGAACAAGTAATAGTTGTTTGGCGATTTTAATTTCCAATCGATTCGAATTGGACTGCCCGTCTTAACGCTGTAACTCGGCTCGCCCCATTTCAGAGACTCTTCGACGTCACCTAAATCCAAATCAGAGCAAAGCTCAAAGATTAATGAACGCAACTCTTCAAGCCGAGCTCGAACATCATCGGGATACTCGTCGAAATGTGTTTTGATTGCTCTGTCCATTCAACCTCCGATTCATTTGTTGTGATATTAAAGTCCAGCTTACTTAAAGCATAGAACCTTAAACATTAGCCCAACTTTAAACGAAAAGTGCCAAGCCTCGTAAATCGATTTTGAGTTATCTGTTCGTTAGCGGTTTGCAAGGCCAACTTTAAACCGTCCGTATCCTTACAACCAATGTAAACATGCTTTCCATTACTTAGGCTTAACTTCAACGCTGAACCTATCGATGCATTATACAACCAACCATCGCTCAGCATTCGGATACCAATACCTTGATACCACTTGCTTTGATAAAACGATGTCTCTGTAATGTCTGACACTTCTACATTCTTACGCCAAAAGCCAAAGCCGAAATACCAGCTTAGTACATTGTCTTTGACCTCAATGGTCATGGAGAAAAAGAGCAAAGCAATTAAGCCGTTGATGGCGTGAGCGATTAATGTCCCGGGGTTATTATCAGAGGTAACGA
Organism: Vibrio sp. 10N.247.311.14; assembly: GCF_041467715.1. NCBI lineage: Bacteria > Pseudomonadati > Pseudomonadota > Gammaproteobacteria > Vibrionales > Vibrionaceae > Vibrio > Vibrio sp. 10N.247.311.14. The sequence continues at coordinate 57,012 of NZ_JBFSVE010000003.1, read as the reverse complement.
CAATGAAAGCGCTTATCGCAACAAGGATGAGCAGCAATCCCTTGTTGGATTCCTTACTATAAAACACAGTGGCAACTCCTATAGACAACGAACAATCCACTAACTAGCCAACAGTTATCTTACTGCAGCCTTTCTAAAAAATCGTAGCAAGTAATGCAGGCATACTCCCACAACCAAACCAAGTAGCATCGCCTTGATACTACCAACCCAAAGTATCAAACCAGAATAACCTTGTCCCGGACCTAAGCCTTGTTTATTAATCACATCGACAAACATAAAACCGTTCCACAGCACATGCAGTGAGGCTGTAAATCCATGCACACAAATTGCGATGGTTCCAAGTAACTTGTACTTGTTAATAACTGGTGCGCCACAAAAAATGACAACAAGCGCAAATGTCAAAATCAGAGGGCCCGACAGTACTAAAGTGAGTGTGATTACTTCAACGTGGCTATCTGTTCCATAACTGTATGTACAAAATACCATTGTCATTGAAAACAAAAGCGAAATGAGTGCGAACCATAGCGTTCTATTCATTGGGGTTCCCTGCCTTATAGTGGGTTTAGGACAAATTCGATAATCGACAGGAAGAACTAATTACCAAAAATACGGCATGAGAAATGCCCTTGTTACACGACTATTCGATGGACAACTCAGACTTTCATAAACCCAATGTAACGGAAGACTTAGAACACAAGCTAGGCAATATAGCTTCGGCTATATTGAACCACGAGCATAGACTGAAGACAGGTGCTACGACGGAACAAGTAAGGTAGGCTCTACTCATCAAACGATGAGCAATCCACGTATATCAGCATGAGAACCGACGACATTACTTGCTTCATCTATGTAATAACACTATCCCTTAAATAACAAGAAAGGCTCTATAAATGCGGGAGCAGAAACTTCTACGCTCTTATTGACAGAGGGGGTCATATCGCCGCATTAAGGTGTGAGCAACGCTACAACTAAACCTAACCATAGCACCATAAACACAAAACCCAACGATGACACCGAAAATGCCAAGCGTTGGGAATCACTCTTAAATACTTTGTATGGAAAATTTATTCCTCGTTAAGAAATGGTTTTACGTGCTTGTTTACAAAATGGTTAGGCTTCCAACCGATAGCTAGTTTGTCAGTAATTAGTGTGTCTGCTAGTGATAGAGCCGAGCCAATAAATGGCTCAAAAGCAGATATCGTTGAGCCCAAAGCATACCTTATTGTTTTTCCCGGTGTTCTTTCCAACCAGTGTTGCCCACCCAACTCATTTAGGTATTCAGAAACCACGCCAACATCAGGGTTAACTCCAACTGTCCATTTCTTAAACCTGTCAGATTTTTCTAATAATTTTAAAAATTCTGAAAATGATCGTCTATCAGAGTCTATTACTTCCTTCACTGAAGGAAAGTCATTTAAAACCACATGTTTGAAAGAAGCTAGTTCACTTTTGTTTAACTCCGTTCTCTTAGTTGCCTGAGAGAATTTTATATTAATCAATTGGGATGAAACTGATGAGCTAAAAAAGTCACCTCCATAATGTGATGAAAGCAATAGATCTGCATGAGATTCCAAAATTTGGTTCAATAAGGTAGCTTGGTTGAAGTCACCAACATTCGGATTAAGGCGCTTCGATTTAAAAGTAATGAAATCAAAATCGATATTGCTGTGTATCTTAAATTTTTCTGTGTTATCAAGGAAATCGACATTTAAGAACAAACGACTATCAATCTCTTCTTTACCTAATTGATTAGAAACTACCTTTTGAGCACATTGATTAACATACTCTTGGTCTTGAAGTTGTATTCTAGCACTGCGTGTAATGCCATTTTTCACAAAATGGTCACTTGATAGATCATGTTTTGATACTAGCTTTAAAAAACGTTCTGCGTATTTCAAAGATTTCTTTCTATCAAAACCCATTTTTTCAATTTGGTACTGAAGCCTTTTCTTTCGACTGTGTAACTCCCCTCGCTCTTGATCCCCAACAAACTTTATTGCCGCATACAAAAACTCATTATTGTCATTGTACGTTGACAGGATTTCTTCCGTATACACCGCAGTTACACATGGTAAAGCAAGTAACCTCAAGAATAGATCCATGCCTAGTTGAGTTACAAGACCATGAAAACTTGCGTAGTCAATAATGATGTGAATATTTTGATAAAATAATAACGCCTCAGCGATCTCCCCTTTGGTTACGGGAATACCGCCCTCTGAGCGTCTAAGTACAACTTTTTCAAACACCAGAATTCTCCAAATTTTCTAACATCTATTAGACCGAAAAATTCTGCATTTAAATACAGAATCATTCTATCTAGTTTCATATGCACAGCAATTTACCACGATTAATCACAGCAATTCAGTGACTTAAAACATAGATAGACTCATTGAATGACAAAATGCAGAATATTTCCATATAGTATGAATTTCGTAAAAACCCCGACCAACTGGATATAAACACAGTCCCCTTACACATGCCCCAAAACACAAAAAAGCCTGCCATCTATGCGAACATAAATGGCAGGCTTTATACGTTAATTAAATTTGTTTGTGGCTAGCTTACGCGGCTTCGAATGCGAGGGCTTTCTTCTCTACTTGGCGGAAAATCAGCGTTAGTATGCCGTTTACTGCTAAGTAGAATGCGCCAGCAATGCCGAACACGGTTAGCGTGTCGTAGGTTTGGCCGTTGATACGCTGAGCGTAGCCCATCAAGTCCATGATGGTGATGGTGCTTGCCAGTGACGTACCTTTGAAGACTAGAATCACTTCGTTCGAGTAAGCTGGAACGGCGCGGCGTAGTGCATATGGCAGTAACACTTTAAGCGTTGCTACTTTGTCCATACCTAGTGCACGACACGCTTCCCACTGCCCTGCTGGAATGGCGTTGAATGCGCCTCTGAACAGTAGCGTGCTGTATGCGGCAGTGTTCAAAGCTAATGCTAACATTGCGCAGAACCAAGGTTGGCTTAACCAACTCCACATGAAGCTTTCACGAATCCAATCGAACTGACCCGGGCCGTAATACACCAAGAAGATTTGCACCAATAATGGTGTGCCGGTGAACAGCGTGATGATGCCGCGTGTTAACCAGTGAATCGCAGGTATTCTTAGGATTAGCGTTACCGTCATCAGCAGTGACAAGATACAACCAACCAGCAATGAAGCGCCTGTGAGTTGAAGACTGGTCACTAAGCCTTCAAGCATTTGAGAGAGGTATTGTTGATTCATGCCATTGCCCCTTTGTTACCCAAACCTTGAATAGAGAACTTACCATCAATCACTTTTACCAATCTTTGTGTGATTAAAGTGATGACCAAGTAGATTGCTGCTGCTGTCGCGTACCAAGTAAATGCTTCGTGCGTTGCAGCGGATGTTAGTTGTGCTTGTTTCAACAAATCCGTTACGCCAATCAGCGATACTAATGCAGTGTCTTTTAGTAACACTAACCATTGGTTGGTTAACCCTGGTAGTGCGTGTCTTACCGCTTGAGGTAAAACTATACGAAAGAATGAACGTGATTGAGAGATACCAAGCGCGCTTGCTGCTTCTCTCTGCCCTTTGCTTACTGCTTTCAAAGCACCACGGATGGTTTGTGAAGCGTAAGAAGCAAAGATAAGTGACAGTGCAACAACACCAGATAAGAACGGGCTCACTTCGATGAAGTCGCCAGTGATCATAAACAGAACTTGTGTCGAACCAAAGTAGATAAACAGCACGACCAGAATTTCTGGTAAACCACGAACAATCGTCACAAATGCAGTCGTTGGCCATTTGATTGCAATACGACGAGACATCTCACCACTTGCAAACAAAACTGCTAGAACCAATCCAACCAATAGGCTTACGAATGCAAGCTGAACAGTCATCCAGCTTGCTTCGACGAGTCCTAAAGAGTAACCCGTTAATTCCATAAATTACTTACCGAAGTACTTGTTGAAGATCTTGTCGTATTCGCCGTTCGCTTTCACTGCTGCAAGTGCAACGTTAAGCTGGTCTACAAGTTCTTGGTTGCTCTTGTTTACTGCGATACCAAAGCCGTTACCGAAGTACTCTTGGTTTGTTACTTGGTCGCCAACATACGTTAGGTTGTCTTCTTTCTTGAACCATTCTGCTACAACGGCTGTGTCACCAAATACAGAATCGATACGACCGTTTTTCATGTCGATGAATGCATCTTGGTAGCTTGAGTAAGGTACCGCTGTTACGCCAGTCATTTGCTCAAGCAGGAAGCTCTGGTGAGTAGAACCGTTTTGAACACCAACACGCTTACCTTCTAGTGCTGCTTGGTCTGCTACTTTGCCTTCGAAAGAGATGAATGCTGCAGAGTTGTCGTAATATGCGTTAGAGAAGTTCACCTGTTTAAGACGTGCTTCAGTGATGTCCATTGCTGAGATAGCTGCATCGTAACGTTTGAATTTAAGCGCAGGAATCAAGCTATCGAATGCTTGGTTGTGGAAAGTACAGGTCGCTTTCATCTCTTCACAAAGTGCGTTTGCTAGGTCTACGTCAAAACCTTGGATTTGGTTGTTCTCATCCATGTATTCGAATGGTGCGTACGTTGCTTCCATTGCGAATTTGATTTCTTCTTGAGCTGCTGCGTTGAAAGAAGCAAGGCCGATAAGTGAAGCTAGTAGAATCTTTTTCATTTTGTTACTCCGAATACTGTGTAATAGCGGCCTGTGGCCATTCTTATAATTTGATTGTTTTAATTGATGTTGTGTTTAGCTAGATCTAGTGAGTCAACTTTCTTTTAATAAGTGACTTACTTAATGAGTCAGATACTCGGCAAACTCAGGTGTCTGCGGATTAACGAATGAATCGCTGGTGCCGTGTTCAACGATGTACCCTTTTTCTAGGTACAGAACGTGGCTAGCAATCTTCTTCGCGAAATCGACTTCATGCGTCACGACCACTTGGGTAATGCCCGTTCCGCTCAATTCTTTAATAATGCTCACGACTTGGTTGGTGATCTCAGGATCAAGCGCCGCTGTTGGTTCATCAAACAACAACACATCCGGTTTCATCATCAGCGCACGTGCAATCGCAACACGCTGTTGTTGACCGCCAGACAGTTGAAGTGGCCAAGCGTCTGCTTTGTCGGCAAGTTGAAGTGTCTTTAGGACTTCTTGCGCTTGCTTAATCGCTTCTTGCTTATCCAAACCCGCCACTTTGGTTGGTGCTTCAATCAAGTTTTCCATCACCGTCATGTGTGGCCATAAGTTGTATTGCTGGAACACCATGCCGACTTTACGACGAAGTTTAAGCCCCTGCTTCTCTTGGATTTGGCTTGAAAAATCGAATTGCTCGTTCGCAATGTCTAATTCGCCGTTGTCCGCGATTTCTAGCAGGTTCAATACACGCAGTAATGAACTCTTGCCCGCGCCGCTTGGGCCAAGCAATACCAAGGTTTCGCCACTCTCACAGTCGAAACTGATGTCGTGAAGAACTTGGGTATCACCGTATGATTTGTTGATGCTCTTTACTTGAATACTCATGCCACAATACTGCATTAATTGTCATTTGTTGGTTATTCTATTCAATCCGAGTTTTTATGCAAGAAAAATGTATAAAAAACTACTTTGTTGAATTTTTGTAACAAATATTCCACAAAAAACAGTCGCTATAACTGGTCTTACAACCAAAACTTACAAGTCATTGATAAAGCTAATATCGAGATAAATAGCAAACGTTTTGCTATCAGTTTATAAATCATCGCACGGTTGCTTGTTTATGTGTGCACTCTCCTATCAACGCTAATTTACTTGCATAAAAATTAGGGTTAAATAGCTTGGTTTCCTATCCAACTGACTGGATCAAAATGCTTAGTTTTCCTTTAAGGTCGTTTCGAATTATTCACTTAGTGTTGATGAAATATTGGAAATTGAGTTTCCTAGGGAGCGTCACAGCGCAATAAATGCTTTAATGGGTTCGATTCTCAACAACAATTACTGCCCAGCGAACAACGCGCAGTACAGGCAATTAGCCATAAGCAACAAGCCATCTATTTTTAAAGCGACAACACATTAAGGCAGTCATATGCAAAACGATGTCTCTTCTACGCTCGACTCGAACCAGCGACAGACTCAGCGATCGACTCAACAAGCGCCAGAACCCAAACCTGAGAAAAAAAGCCTCAGTATTTTGTTTGAGCTGAGTAAATTCATTCAGCCTTATAAAGGTCGTGTTATTGCTGCGTTGATCGCGTTGATCTTCACAGCGAGCTTAACCCTTTCAGTCGGACACGGTATTCGTCTTCTTATCGACCAAGGCTTCAGCCAACAATCGTTGTCAGACTTAGGCAGCGCGATTCAATTCATCATGGTGGTGGTCGTGCTGATCTCGATTGGCACCTTCTTCCGCTTCTATTTGGTCTCTTCTGTTGGTGAGCGAGTAAGTGCGGATATACGCCTGTCGGTTTTCAATCACGTGGTGACGCTGCACCCGAGCTACTTTGAAACCAATGGCAGTGGCGACATCATGTCGCGAATCACCACGGATACTACTCTGCTTCAAAGCATCATAGGTTCATCGTTCTCTATGGCGATGCGCAGCGCGTTGATGTGTATTGGTGCAATCATCATGCTGTTTGCGACCAATATTAAGCTGACGTTGATTGTATTGGCCTCGGTGCCATTTATCTTGATTCCGATCCTTGTTTATGGGCGCCGTGTAAGAGCCCTATCTCGCCAAAGCCAAGATTCCATGTCTGATGTGGGTTCTTACGCAGGTGAGGCAATTGAGCACATTAAAACGGTGCAAAGCTACAGCCGAGAAGAGCAAGAGAAAGCATCATTCGCGGTAGAAGTGGAAAAGGCGTATGAGATTGGTCGCCAGCGTGTAAAACAGCGCGCGATTCTTATTTCTGGCGTTATCGTGATTGTATTTAGTGCTATTGCAGGCATGCTTTGGGTTGGCGGCAGTGATGTTATCAACGGCACTATGTCGGCTGGTGACTTAGCGGCGTTTGTGTTCTACGCAATTATGGTTGCTTCATCGTTAGGTACGATTTCTGAAGTGATGGGTGAACTGCAACGCGCGGCAGGTGCGACCGAGCGATTAATCGAGATCCTACAAGTTGAAAGCCATATTGTTGCGCCAGTTGCGAATCCAACTTCGCTTGCTAACGTAACGCCAGAAGTTGCATTTGATGATGTGACCTTCTGTTATCCATCAAGACCGGACCAACCCGCAACAAGCAACCTCACGCTTACTGCCCATGAAGGCAAAGTGTTGGCACTGGTTGGCCCGTCTGGCGCAGGTAAAACTACCCTGTTCGAACTGCTGCAACGTTTCTACGACCCACAAGTGGGTAAGGTCACCTTAGGCGGTGTTGAACTGAATCAGTTTGATCCTAACGAGCTAAGAAAGCAGATGGCATTGGTACCGCAACAACCTGCTCTGTTCAGTAACGATGTGTTCCATAACATTCGCTACGGCAACCCGCAGGCAACAGACGAGCAAGTGATCGAAGCGGCGAAGAAAGCGCACGCACACGAGTTCATTCAAAACCTACCTGATGGCTACAACAGCTTTCTTGGTGAACGTGGTGTAAGGCTTTCTGGTGGGCAGAGACAACGTATTGCTATCGCACGTGCCATCTTGAAAGATCCAAATATTCTATTGTTGGATGAAGCAACCAGCGCACTAGACAGTGAAAGTGAGCATCACGTACAACAAGCGTTAGAAGAGTTAATGCGTGGCAGAACGACGATCATTATCGCCCATCGATTATCAACAATTAAACACGCCGACCAAATTGCGGTGCTCGATAAAGGACAACTAGTAGACATCGGCGACCACCAGTCTCTCATCAATAGCTGCGAATTGTACCAACGCTTGGTTGAGCTGCAATTCAAACACCTTAGTGCCTAACTATTGAGTGGATGTGCAACTAAGTCACTGACATTGTGTGGTTTCAAGCTTCAAAAACTTAAATCACGCGTGTTGCAGTTTTGTTAATTTAGCGGTAGGGTTTTTATTCCAATAACAACTTATCCCTACATAACAATAAGAGAGTTCGCATGGAAGCACTATTATCTGACTACCCGGTAGTAACAGAAATCCCTGTCGCTTGGGGAGAAATGGACGCACTCAATCACGTTAACAACGCTGTATATTTTCGCTATTTCGAAACCGCTCGCTTAGATTTTTTCAAGCACGTCGAGCTGATGGAAGAGATGGCGATTACCAAAGTTGGTCCTGTTCTTGGTGACACTTACTGTAAGTATTTCCGCCCAGTCACGTATCCAGATACCTTGATGGTCGGCTCACGTGTTACCGATATTCAAGATGACCGATTCACCATGGAATACGCGATTGTCAGTAAGGCTCAACAGAAACTGACGACCGTTGGCACTGCGACTATCGTGATGTTTGATTTTGCTTCGAACCAGAAAGCCCTGCTCTCGCTGCGCTTAACCAATGAAATCGAAAAGATGAACACGTTGAAAAGCCCATGCTTCAAACAAGAAGCCGTGACAGAATAACGTATTCGTTGGTTGAGAAAGATTCAGAAAGTTTCAGACATTAAAAAGGCCACTCGATTGAGTGGCCTTTTGTTTATTGGTTCAGAGTGCTTATAAGCGGTTGAGCGTTATAAACCTTGAACGCTCTTTGCGTTAGAAGCTATAAGCCTTACAGCCCATAGACATTGAACCCTATAAACCTTGTACGCTATAGACCTTGCACGTACTGAGCATTAGTTCGAACTTCAACCATCTGCTCTAGGTTCTGTTGTGAACCTTCAACGCCGTTCAGTAGCGCTTCGAAATGCTTGATAAGCTCAACTTTGTCTTTCACTTCTTTAGAACCTGCACCGATGTTGGTTAGGTCAATGAAGAACTCGTCGAACAGACCAGAGAAGTCAGTTACTGCGTCGTGGTTCAAGAACTGCTCGTGGTTGTAAATGCTTGGGTAGCCACCCTTCTGTTTATCAACCGCAAAAGAGATGCCTTTCACGTTGGTAATCGTGGTCGCTTTCTCACACTTCAACATACAACCTGCTTCGATGCTTGGCTTGTTACAACCCACGGTTCTTTGGAAGAAACACTGACGGCTGGTCATCATCAAGATTGGGTGGTAAATGCTGTAGAACAGTTTGAAGTTCTCTGGGCGACGAATATGACGAATCTGACCTTTGTTGATCTCGTTCGAAATGAATGCGCCTGCACAGTTCAGCTCTTCTTTCAGAGTAACCAGTGCGTGAGAGTTGGTCGTGTTCATGAACGGGCCTGCAACCCACTCAATACCCATCTCGTAAGCTTTGTAAGCAATACCCGTGTTGTTGGTTACGATGCGAGCTGGCTTGATCTCTTCAAGAATACGAACCGCTTCGTCGTAATCTTTACCGATCAATACCGCTGGGAACCAAGGAATCAAACGTGGGTTTGCTGCCAAGATGTCGATGTACTTGTTACAACGCTTCTTGAAGCTTTCTGGAAGTTTGAAGTAAACATCCGCGTCAGTCACGTCACACAGGTGTAAGTCTTCTACATCGGCGATAAGCATCGACATAGTCGGCTTCTCGTTCACTTTAGGGTGCTGAGGCAGTGCTGGCACTTCAACGTGCTTAATCACTTCCACAGAGCCGTTCAGAATGAAGTCGATCTCGTCTTTTAGGTCTGAAACTTCTTTTAGAGGAATCAACAAGCCTGCATCCACTTCACTGAAGTCGTGGCTTTCTAGCGTGTGAACTGCACTCTTCACGTTTTTGAATCGCTTCTCAAGTAGCTCTTGAGTAATCGCCTTCTCTTCAACCGCTTTCAATAGCGATTTAGATTGAAGAGTAAAGTTCTCTTTTGGCGTGTTCACAGTCACCGTAAATGGTTGACCCACTTTTACGCTGAACGACAGTGCTACTGGTGTCTTGCGAATATCAAGGAACTCGATCTTGTCACGCATTTCGTTACCAAGAACGTCTTTCGCTTGGTGAAGTTCGTTGGTCACTTCTTGAATCTGTACAACTGAGATTTCGTTGTTCTGCTCCGTCGCTTTTTCAACAGCGTAGTTCATGCTGTTGTCGCGCGGGTTATCGATGAACATGTCTTTCGTTAGGTTGCCCTTTAGGAAAGAGTTGGTGAAATCACGGTTGAATACTTTGTGTAGGTTCGAATCGTCTTCGATCAACAAACCACTTTCTACAAAGCTATCAATCTGTTTACGCCATGTGTCTACCACAGTGTAAACGTAGTGTGCGCCTTTAATACGGCCTTCTACTTTCAATGAGTCGACTTTCGCATCAACCAATTCAGGTAGGTCGTAGTAAGCTGAGTTATCTTTCAGGTTAAGTGGGAACTTGTTGCCCGCGTTGGTGATTTCGTACTCATCACGACACGCTTGGCTACAACGACCACGGTTACCTGAGTTACCCACACTTACTGAGCTTGAGTAACATTGACCAGAGAATGCGATACACAGAGCGCCGTGTACGAACACTTCGGTTAATACGTCGTGATCGTGTGCCACTTCCGTCAGCATCTTGATTTCAGGCAGGTTCAACTCACGAGACAAGTTAACGCGCGTCGCGCCAATCTTAGACAAGAACTTAATCTGGCCTTCGTTGTGCGTAGTTAACTGAGTCGACGCGTGAACGTCTAACGATGGGAAATGCTTCTTAACCAGGTTGAATAAACCCAAGTCTTGAACAATGATGCCGTCCACTTTGGTGTTCACAAGCTGGTTCAGCAGTTTGGTGATGCTCTTAGTCTCGTGCTCCAGTAGCACAACGTTAAGAGTCAGGAACACTTCACAGCCGTATTCATGAGCAAGGCGAATCACACCATTCAATTCGTCTAACGACAGGTTAGAGGCTCTGTTACGAGCGTTGAATGTGTCTAAACCACAATAAACTGCATTAGCACCCGCTACGATGGCGGCTTTTATCGCTTCTACATCGCCACCTGGGGCTAATAACTCAATTTTTCTGCTCATTTTTGAAGTCGCTCACTTACTTATAATTTTTAAGCCGCGTATTCTACCCACATCACGATCTCTTTACCACCGTACAACACTTTTCAAACTAAATGACCTCAATAATGCCGAACGAATCCGATCTACCTATCCTTTATTCTTTACGCCGTTGCCCTTATGCAATGCGCGGACGAATGGGCATCGCACTATCACAGCAAAAAGTGTTACTTCGAGAAATCGTTACCAAAGACAAGCCTAGCGAACTATTGGCCAGTTCGCCAAAAGGAACAGTGCCTGTATTGGTGTTACCCAATGGACAAGTCATTGAACAGAGCTTGGATGTGATGAACTGGTCACTTCAACAAAACGATCCTCAAGATCTTCTGCGTTCAAGCAATCCAACGCTTAGCGAACAAGTTCAGCAGCTCATTAAAACCAACGATGAAGAATTTATTGGTCACTTAGAAAGGTATCGTGCATCGGTTCGTTACCGAAACATCGATGTTGAACAACGCCGACAAGCCTGCGAAACCTTCATTAAGCAGTTAGAAGTGCGACTTACCGATCAGCCCTACTTTTTTGGAGAAAGCCCAAGCTTGGCCGATTTTGCGGTGATGCCTTTCGTCAGTCAGTTTGTGCGAGTCGAAAAGAAGTGGTTTGTGAAATCGGAATATCAAAACGTAGGACGTTGGTTAAGATCGCACCTGGAAAGTAAGCTCTACACCCAAGTCATGAAGCAATACCCTTTGTGGAATGAAACCAAGCAAGATTGTGTTTTTGGATACCAGTAAGTATCTATAAATTGCAGGAGATAACTTCAAATTGCTGGGAATAACTCTAAATTGCTGAAGATAACTATAGATCACCGAAGATGACTCTAGATTACTGAAGATGACTGTAAACAGTTCTAAATAAGCTTGATTACCTCTAGATTGTTATGAAAATCGTGACACTGAATTACAGGTGACGCCATTGATGGCATATTAGATATCAACGAAAATAGCCTTTCACTCAACCTCAACGTTAGTTTGAAATGCGCTATGCCAAAAAACAAAGTGAATACGTTCAACACACCTAGTCCCGATTTTAAAGGGTTCGCGAAAGTTTCACTGTTAGTGGTCTTCTCGCTTGCCCTTTCAGGCTGTAGCGCGAAAAACAAAGCAACCAACACAGGCCAATCTGCCGCGCAGAAAAATCAAGCCTACACGGCGAAGAGCTTCAATAAACCCAATAGCAAAGTCACGTTGATCCTCTCTTTTTCTGGTGGCGGCACACGTGCGGCAGCGCTTTCATATGGCGTGTTGCAAGCATTGCGCGACACCAACATCGAAATCGATGGTGAAACGGTCAATCTGTTAGATGAAGTCGATATGATCAGCTCGGTATCCGGTGGCAGCTTTACCGCCGCCTATTATGGTATCTATGGCGACCAGATATTCGAAGATTACGAAGAAACGTTCCTTTATCACGAAGTCTCGAAAGATCTGTTTTCCATCCTTTTATCTCCTACTTATTGGTTCTCGTACGCCACCAGAACAGACAAAGCCACCGACTATTACAAAGCCAACATCTTCGGCGAAAGCACGTTTGCCGACATGTACCGAGAAAATGCGCCCTACATTGTGATTAACGCAACCGACATTTCAACGGGCTCGCGTTTTTCATTCACACAAGAGTACTTTGACCTGATTTGTTCAGACTTAAACAGCTATTCCGTGTCTAGCTCGGTGGCCGCCTCTTCTGCTGTCCCTTTTGTATTTACTCCTGTTGTGCTTGAAAACAAAAACGACTGCGACAAAACAGAACACATACAACCCTCATTCGACGCCACCAGTTACCGCAACCGAAATCTGATCAAGTCGTTAGAGTCATATAGCAATAAGGATGATGTGAGTTATCTCCACCTTGTGGATGGCGGGATTACTGACAACCTCGGTTTGCTGTCGGTGTATGAGATGTCTGAATACTTGCGTTACAACGACAACGAAGAGCTGAAAAACTTGTACGACACCCAGCACGCGCGTCCTATTGTCATCATTTCGGTTGATGCATCGACGAACCCAGAATCTGGCATTGGAGAGTCAATTGAAGCGCCTTCCATGAAACAAACGGTGGACGTCATCACCGATATCCAGCTGCATCGCTATAACGACACAACAAAAGATTTGATCGTCGACGAGTTGCAGTCTTGGTCGGAGCTGGCCTCTCATCAAGGTCGTAAGGTTTCTCCGCACTTCATTGAGATCAGCTTGAATAAATCAGACAACAGTGCCAAGCGATACTTACTCAATCAAATTCCGACGGACTTTATGATCGACAAAGAAAACGTCGACCTATTGATTGAAGAAGGTAACAAACAACTTGTTGCCGATCCGGAATTTCAAAACTTCTTATCATTTGAATATAATAAATGATGCTAATCTAGTTGCTTATTAAAGCGCAATCTGGCCATCAAAAATTACGTCATAATTTCACCTTTACAAGGATCACTATGGAATTTGAAAACAACATCTTACATCTCGGGTCATTCTTTGCTGTGACCATGGGGATCGTGGTTCTATTTATCGGTCGGAGGCTCAATCAGGTCATCGGTTTTTTGAAAGAGTTCAGTATTCCAGAACCTGTCTCTGGCGGGATTTTGGCATCGCTCCTGTTCGCGGCTCTTTACGCGACGACCTCAATCGAAGTGCAGTTTGATCTGTTTGCTCGCGATGTATTATTGGTCTACTTCTTTACCACGATTGGTATTAACTCAAGTTTGAAAGATCTGTTCAAAGGCGGAAAGCCCTTGGTCATTTTGCTAGCAATCACTATCTTCTTCATGATCATGCAGAACATCGTCGGTATTTCTGTCGCATCAATGTTTGGCCTAGAGCCTGTCTTTGGTCTACTCAGCGGAAGTATTTCACTGATTGGCGGACATGGCACCGCGATTGCTTGGGCACCCAAGGTTGCAGAAGAATTCGGCCTAGAAAGCGCAATGGAAATTGGTATCGCCAGTGCAACGTTCGGGCTGATTTTAGCCAGCCTTATGGGCGGTCCTATTGCAAAGTTTCTCATCAAGCGTCATAACCTCAAACCTACCGATGAGCAATCAGGCTCAATCGATTCAAATGCCAAAAAGCAACAACAAGCCCTCACATCATTTCAATTTTTAGACGCCGTGTTAGCGATCCATATTTGTGTCATTGTCGGCGCGTTGCTTAATGAATTGATCAGTCAGACAGGATTACAGCTTCCACTGTTCGTATCGTGCTTGTTTGCGGGTATCGTGATCACCAACGTAATGCCAGACTCCTACCCTAGAATCTCGGGCGCAAAATGGCCGACACGCTCGCCCGCTATCGACTTAATTGCTGAAATCTCCCTGGGTACATTTTTGGCGATGTCATTAATGAGCATGCAGCTTTGGACGCTCATTGACTTGGCGGGTCCTATCTTCGCGATATTGGCAATGCAGCTGCTACTGGCCGTGATAATCAATATCTTCATCGTGTTCCCATCAATGGGTAAGACCTATGATGCGGCTGTTGTATGTGCTGGGTTCGGAGGGATTTCGTTAGGTTCAACACCGACAGCCATGGCAAACATGTCGGCAGTAAGTCAAAAGTATGGGCATTCAGCACAAGCCTTCATCATCGTGCCATTGGTATGCGCGTTCTTCATTGATTTAGCGAACGCCCTGATTATTCCTTACTTCATGAGAATGATGTAGCTGACCTTTGTTAAGACGGTACACCACAATTTGTAAAAGCGGTGTACCGCAATTTATTTAGGCGGTGTATCCCAATAAAAAGAGCCGCTCGTATAGAGCGGCTCTTTTGCTAATGACTAAATTTGACTATCACTAACGACAACCCAAAGCTTATTGAATCGCTATCGAAATCTCGACTTCAGTTTCACCTTTGTAAAATTCAAAGTCTGTTGTGTAAGTTCTCACATGTGGGCAATCCGCTGCGTTGAAGTACGCCCACACCTCTCCCCATAAATCGATGACCGCTTGAGGAAGTTCACCTTCAGCAGAAAACGTCAGATATTTGCCTGCTTCAATCTTGGTTTCAATAAGATTATTTAAGTCTTGATCCGTTAACGCATTAGCACACGCGATAACATCAAACTCACCCGTAAAATCAGACTCGTAATTAGTGTAGACACCGTACACTTTTGAATCCGGCGTCAGTTTGGGAAAAGCCTGATCAAAAAAGCCCTGCCACAATTGACCTATCTTCGCTTTAGTTGGGTCAACCTCATCCTGATTAGTGGTTCTTACTGAAAACCCATACGCCTTTACGGCTTCAATCGTTTCTACTTTCATTCGTTTTATCCCTAAGCCAACGATGGTTTGAGCATATTGAATCGATACCTAATCTTCAATCTCTTTGTGACCACACTTCTCACACACTATATGACGAGAAAATTCGTCCATAGATGCGATAAATGGGCCAAGGAACCAACCTTTTATCATGCCTGCCCAAAACTCGCTTCGCTTTTGGTTAGGTTTCTCTGCAAACGCACTCGTCTTTCTGACCAACACCACAACGTGCTGTGTATCTTCTCGGCATGCGGTGCAATAGCATTGTTCTATGGTGTTATTCATTTGAAAGCCTATGACGTTTTGAATGAAATCTGCTGAAAATGAGGGTTGTCGACACAAACTTCTAGTGTGGAAAGGTCAGTGAGTACGACAAGTTGTTCTACACCTTGAATACTGACCTTAATGCACTCTTCACGGCTATCATTGCGTTGAGTATCTAATCCGACACATTCAATCTGCTCGCCAGATTTCAGCGTTAATTTGATTGGGTATCGGTGCATACACACAATCTCAATATAATCGTAATCGTTGCAACTAATCATAATACCCTTCCAATTCATCCACCACGCTAATGCGACATGCCATACTATTCAATATCTTTACAATCAATAAGTTACTCGTATCACAATCGCATTGCCATAATCAGATTATTGAGTAATTTGTTAAATTTAATCTCGTTCTCACCATTCACATTTCATCTGTGAACGACAATTTAAGGCTTCAAGAATCCTTTCCAATAATGGTACAAACCACCAATGTCTGAAGAACACATTAGCGACATTGCGCCTTTGATTTGTTCTTCGCTCCATTCCCACCATTTCATTTCTAGCAACTGAGCGATTTCAGTCTCATTGAAACGATAACGGATATGGCGTGCTGGGTTTGAACCGACAATCGAGTATGGCGCGACATCTTTAGTCACAACCGCTCGACTTGCGATGATGGCTCCGTCACCAACCTTAACACCACTCATGATCATGGCTTCTGTACCAATCCACACATCGTTACCAATCACGGTATCACCAGAGCGTTCAAAGCCGTCTATCGCACCTTCAAACTTCTCATCGTCTTGATAGAAAAACGGGAAGGTACTCACCCACTGGTTTTGGTGGCCTTGGTTGCCCGCCATCATAAACACGGCGCCAGAACCAATCGAGCAGTAGCTGCCAATGATCAGCTTATCGATGTCGGTTCTATCCGGTAATAGGTAACGCGCACAGTCATCAAAGCTGTGGTTATGGTAGTAACCCGAGTAATAGCTGTGCTCGCCCACGATGATGTTTGGGTTGGTCACTTGTTCTTTGAGTGACTTTCCAACAAACGGGCTTTCAAAATAGTTTTTCATGGTTGTACTCTTAGTTTCGTTCTTTTAGTTAGGTACTTTTGTTGCGTGTTGATGGTTGTAACTTGTTTATATTAGTGTAAAGGCCAACGTGCCCTATCGACCGCCCGCAATATCAATAAATGAGCCGGTTACATAAGAAGCTTCGTCTGACAGTAACCACGCGATAGAGTTAGCGACCTCTTCTGGCGTGCCACCTCGTTGTAATGGTAACTGCGAAGCTAGTCTGTCTACGCGATCAGGCTCTCCGCCGTCTGCGTGCATTTCAGTGTAGATACAACCTGGCCTTACACCATTCACTCGGATATTGCGTGAAGCCAATTCAAGCGATAAGCCTTTGGTCAGTGAATCCATCGCACCTTTGGATGCTGCGTAATCCACATACTCAAACGGTGCACCTGTGCGAGAAGCGGCAGACGATACATTCACAATCGAACCCGCGCCATCAGCTTGTTTGATAAAGGCTTTACTGCACAGAAAGCAGCTTGATACGTTGGACTTCATCACCTTTTCAAAGCGATCCAATTCAATATCAACCAATGGTGACTGGGTAAACAAGATCCCGGCATTATTGACCAAATGAGTCACTGGGCCTAGCTTGTTACGAGCAATCTCAAACAAAGATTTCACATCCGATTCAACAGACACATCCGCCCGCACGCTTATCGCGGTTCCGCCTTGTTCGCGAATCTCGTTCACTAGATCTTCAGCTCGCGACTCATTGTGTATAAAGTTAACGCATACGGCATAGCCTTTACTGGCCAATAATTTAGACGTCGCTGCGCCAATACCTCGGCTCCCGCCTGTTACAATCACTACCTTGCTCAATGAAACCTCCTAATGTTTACTTATTCTGTGCAACCTGATTGTTCGTGACAAACTGATCGTATCGATACAAACTAATTGTTCGATACGATCTGAACCCACTGCGATCGCCACGCCGGCGCTTCGAATGGGTCTGGCCAAAACTCAGTTTGCTTTTGAATTAAACCATCAACCACCGTGTGAAAGGTAATCACTCGGCCTTTCAACACACTGTCAGTGACCGAAACGTCCGTGACTACCGTATCACCTTCACAGACAATCGAATTGAGCGTGAATTCCCAAACACCATTGGCTGGGTATTCAGTATTGATTGCAGTGAAGTTGTCGCGCCCTAACGTCAATTCAGACGACTGCGGCCAATAGCCTTCAAAATCTGCGGTTAGCCATTCACCTGCCTTTGCAAAATCATTACTGCGCATTGCATCCCAAAATCCCAATACCACTTGTTTTGGTGTCATTATTCTTCCTTAAAGTTATTTACGTGTGGTGATTTTTAAATGTCTGCTTCGTTATGCGTACTTGCTAATGATCGTTAAAAGATCATCGACACTGTTAGCAATGTATTCGGGCTTGGTTTGCCAATTTTCAGGTTTCGATCGGCTATAACCTGCTGCAACGGCAATCACTTTTGCGTTTTTACCCAGCGCGGCTTCAATATTGCGAGCAAACTGTGTGTCCGCTTCATGGTCACCGATGTACATCAAACAAAGCTCGTTAGTCGGATCGGCGCCAAATATGTTCTCGACACATTTCACACCACCAAATGGATGGGGTTTTTGGTTACCGATCGAGACATCGTCATAGCCCACGACCGATTTAAACAAATCGCCGATGCCATAACTGTCGAGCACACCACGAATATTCAATTGAGAGTTTTGAGAGCAGATCCCATGAGGAAGATGAGCAAACTGATTAACCACGGTTTCCATTCCTTCAAACAAGGCAACGGCTGTTTGGTTTTTCTCTTGATGCTCTGCCCACATTCCACCAGCGATCAACATTTCATCGTGTGATAAACCGTAATAGTCGACATACAAGGCTTGCCAGTTTTTAGCCCCGTGGTTGGCTTCATGATAAAGCGCTTCGCTAAGCAAATATTTAGGTAAGTTGTCACCTGACAAGTGTGGTGCGACTAAAGAGATAATGTCTTTTGTGATTGCGATATTCTTTGGAACGGAATTGACTAAGGTTCCATCGTAATCCCACAGGATGGCATCTAACTTCATGGTGTATCTCGTTGTTTAAATTGACGATTTCAATTTATCACTTGAAGCCCTGTTGAGGGAAACCTTATTGTCTTGAATTTGAAAATTAATCCAACCCGAACAAAGCTAGAGCGCAAACCGTTACTAGCAAGTAAAAACCAAACTGCGTTTGCTCACATCACTGCTTTATCAATTGCAATATATGCGTATAATCCCCGCTCCATTGCGCTATCGCCGTTAAAAATAGCGCCATTCAACATTTTTAATGAGTACCCAATGTCGAAACTATTTTTCAAAGGCCGTATCGAAACAAGACAGAACCACGTTCTTGCTGGCTACAACGTAAACCGCGATGTGAAAGCGGGTACTGAAGAATCTCCAATCGCAGTAATGGTTCAAACTGAAGCGCGCAAAGCAGAAGTTGAAGCACTAGCCGCTGAAAATACTATCTTCGTTACTGTTACAGTCGACGCAGACAAAGAAGAGAACACCATCGAGCTTGATACTCTACTGAACAAGCCAAAAACGATGACGTTTGAAAAGACCCCTAACCGTAACGATCCGTGTTCTTGCGGCAGCGGTAAAAAATACAAGAAGTGTTGTGCATAAGCGCTTTGACTTGAAGAATTTAAAAACGGACCGGTAGCAATATCGGTCCGTTTTTTTATACGCTAAGCAAGCTTATTCAGCGTAAGACAAATTATTAGGCGTCAGACAAACTGAAGCCACTAAATTTGGCGAAATTAGGCGTCGCCTTACTGCCACTGAACGTATAAAGCATCACACCCTGTTCACTGCCTACTAACGAATCAAACGTGATCACTTCCTGCCATTGTTGTTTTTCTAACGGGCGGAAATGAGCGCTGACTTTTCCGCCTTGTTTGACGAGCTTTACCGACACACTAGATTCACTAAACAACAGACGTTCCTTGATCTGTGGCTGACCATTTTGTTCTACAACGAACACCAATGAACGCTCGCCCATGAACATCTCTTTGCTCACTTTAATGTAGTTGTCGTTATCCCAGTAAATACCTAACCCAGCTTGTTCAAATGCGAGGTTTGGATCTAATTGAACCGTCACTTCTGTGCTGTAATCCGAGCTCGATACTGGATGAACGAAGATATTATCAACATCAGCTGAACCCGCACCAAAGATATTGCCCTCTTGCACTTGCATCGTCAGCACGCCGTTTTCCAAAGACCGATGTTCCGGATTTTCATTTCTGATTTGCCAGTTAACGAGGTTATTCATGTTATTAGTCCTTGCTGCTAGATCATGCGTTGACGGAGTTGGTAAAACACATTGTCGAGTTCATCGGGATTTTGCTTTTGAATGCGATTAAGCTCTCTTTGTACAGAATCGTACATAAGTTGGTTATCCATGTCTTTCAATGCGGCGTAGTAATGAATGCGACGTCCCAAGATAAAGTTATTCTGGTCATTCTCACTCATCATATTGAAACGGTCTATTGTCGCTAAGAACTTCGCTTTATCCTGTGGCAGCTGTCCGTTCAGTTCCATCAACAAATTAATACCGTGATAGTTACCATAGTTGCCCGTCACGCGGTTTAGTTTACTGATCAATTGATATTGTTCTTCAAGCATTTCACGTTCGCTAAGTGGCGTGAACTCTCCATTCTGCACCAGTTCATCCAATTCGGTTCCAGGCTTCACAGCAAGCGACAGAATGCGTATTTCATCTGGGTTGATTTGGTTAAGTAAGGCCGCCGTTTCTTCAACATGCTGCACCGAATATTCTTTACCACCCAAGCCAAGGATAATGAAGGTCATCATCTTCATACCCGCTTGCTTCGCGTATTCGGTCGATTTCAAAATAGATTTCGGAGTAATGCCTTTTTTCATCAATTTGAGAACATCAATAGAACCCGATTCCATACCGCAATAAAGCATGTTGAGCCCTGCATCACAGATGGCTTTCATCTCTTCAGGCGACTTCTTAGTCATGCTTTGCGCTCGTCCATAAGAGCTGATCTGCTTTAACTCTGGGAAGGCTTGTTTGAGTGTATTCAACACATCCAGCAAGTCTTCGGTATCCATAGTGAATGAATCACCGTCTTGCAGAAAACAGGTCTCAAATTTACGGTTCTTATAGAATGCTTTCGCAGCCCAAATGTCTTTCTTAATCTCTTCAACGGGACGAATTGCAAACTCCATCCCCTCAAACAGCGTACAGAATTTACATTTGTTCCAAGGACAACCTTGGGTGGTGCGAATCAATAAGCTATCCGCTTCTGAAGGTGGGCGAATATGCCCTTGTTGGAACTGATACTGTGTCATTTGAATGCCCAATAATTAACTATTCGCATAGACTACTAGAAGTTCATTCAATGAAAAACACGGTACAATTTGAATTATTATCAAATGAAAACGGATAATTAAAGAAGAAGAATGTTGAAGTATTAAGTAGGTTAAAGGCTAATCAAGGTTGTCCGGTGTACGTAAATTGGTTCCACACTTTGTACATTTATAGTCACCATTTCCGCCACTTGAAGCTAGCGACGATAAAATCATTCCAAGCAACCCTGGCTTCTTTTCATGTTGTGGCGCTTTTTCGGCTTGGTTACTGAACATAGTGTACTTGTGCAGTGTCAGTTCCTTACAGTTACTACAGAACGCTCTCGTCTTCTCACTTCCATACATAATATCTATCTCCTTAACTCAAAGCACAAACTAAACATATGGCAAATATGCCACACGTAGAGTTAAATCTAAATATTTTCATGAAGTTATGAGTAAGTAAGAGCGTTTTAAAGAAAAGTAAACTCTCGACTGTGAAGTGTTGGTGAACAAAGTTATTCAATTCAGTCACGCTTCTGATGATGTAAACCTCTTTCTCTTTAGCGCGTAATTCTAACTGCGCTCTAAAGTCGTCATTCCAAAATTTAGGACACAGTTGTAGTGTCTTATAGCTTTGTATCGTGCCTTTTATCACTGAGCTTCCAGCAGGCCAGCCTTCAGGTTTAACAAATAAACCTTTGAGCATTCTCTTGGTTACAAACCAGTAGCTAGTTGAATAAGGAATGTCGATATAAACCAAGGTATCAGCTGCATCTAAACGTGTGTTGAACGAGCCTAGAGGGCCAAAACCATCGATGATCCAGCTTTCTGACTTAAGTATGCTCTCATGAGCCTCCTCAAATACTTCACGTTCAACAAACTCTCCGTTGGCCTTGTAAACAATAGAGTCCAACTGGTGAAGCTCTATCCCTGTAGCTAGTGCTAACGCCTTGCTGACTGTGGACTTTCCACTCCCAGGCTTACCAAAAACCGCGATCTTTTTCATATGACTTCCTCTATTCAGATAAAACCCATAAGACAGCGACAAAAAACCCACCTTACGGGTGGGTTCGATAAACAAAGCGCATCAACAATCCCACCATTCTTATGGAATGATGATAATTCGTTGGTTAGATGGCGCTAAATTCAGTTTCATAAAACTACTTTTATATATTGTTGCTTAGTTGTCAATGCAGCCAAACGTTGATTGGGAAGCTATATCCTCGTCAAGTCGCACCCATTAATAGTCTTAATGAGTGCTAATTGGTCTTGGTTATTTCGCTTTCTTTTTCGCCACTGTCGCTTCTGATAGCTTGCTTAGTACACCCGATACTTTCTTAACGACCTCGTCACAGCCATTGATCGCGTGACGCTCTACCAAGTAATTAGGATCGTTGTAAGACAACCATACTTTCTTATTTGAATCTTCAGTGACTAACACCTTCTGCGGTAAATCTATCGCGACTTCTTGAGCACATTGCATTAATGGTGTCCCTACTTTCGGGTTACCAAAGATGATGACTTCCGTTGGTCTCAATTCAAGATCGACCTTACTCGAGTTTTTCTGATGGTCAATTCGCGCAAACAATGTCAAACCTTTGCTTATAGCGAGTTCTTCAAAGCGGTCAGCGGTCTCTTTCACTGAGTAATTACTTTGGTATTTAATCAAACCATCAGAAGCCGCAGCTAAAAATGATGCAGAGAGTAAAATGGCGCATAGTGGTAGTAATTTTTTCATCGTCACCTCAGAGATTTAACCTAATCAAACTTACATTCATAGCGCCACTTCTAAAATCAGCGACGGAACCCATGTCAGTATAGACGCGATTCGATTCTCAGTTTGCAGAGAGGATCACTTTTCTAATGAGTCTTATTATCATCAGTTTAGGTTAACTCGACGCTAACCATTGGCTTTGAAGCTTGAATGTTTGGTCATCAAAATCAATAGTGCCTTGCACACCTAGTGGCGTGACTAGCATGGGATGGGTGTGACAACTGTCGAAGCCATACAGGATCGGGACATTTTTACCGTTCAGCACTTCAAGAAGTACATCGAGTGGTGTTCGCCCTGTCCCTTTGTCATCAAACAACTCATGTTTGCCGAGTACAATAGCGCCTACTTTATCGAATACTCCGCAAGCCAATAAGTGCGCGAATGAACGCTCGACCGCTTCAATGCCTTTTAGTGAATCTTCAATAAGCAGAATATCGCCAGACTGAATTTCTGGCATGTATTCGCTGCCCCAAATCCCGGCCATCGTACTCAGGTTGCCGCCAATCACGCGACCGCTTACTTGACCTCTTCCCATGAAGTGCCATTCGTTATTGTAAACTGGCTTTGCAGAGTCTTGAGTTTCCCAATCGTGTTTAATGTCCGTCCAACTCTCAGGCATCGTGTACTGATGTTGGCTTGAATCCGAGCATAAGATGTCAGTAAACGATTGGAAGGTTTCGTCGACTAATGGCGGGAACTCACCAAATGACGCAACAAGTGCAGGGCCATAAAAAGTCACCAATCCAGTTTTGGCGTAGATGCCTAACAGTAATGCTGTGGCATCTGAATAGCCGACGATGATCTTAGGGTCGTCTCTAAGGGCATCATAATCGATGTATGACAACAGTGAGTTACTGTTGTTACCACCAATGGTCGACATAATGCAGCGCACGTCAGGATCTCGAATGAGCTGATTGAGTTCTTCGGCTCGCGCTTGAATGGAACCAGAACGATACCCTTCTGACTCTCCAGTTAACAAACCTTCAACTAGAATGAAGCCCTGCTTTTCCAAATAACGTTTAGCACGAGCAAATCGATTAGGTGCAAAGACCGTTGCGGGCGATGACGGTGAGAAAAATCCGATTTTGTCACCAATATTTAAAGCTTTTGGGTATATCACTCGTTTGTCCTCTATAACAAAATTGGAATAATACGCCTGACTGAAACTCACTAATTCTTAAAGCAAACGAGTTCTTTAAGCGAGTTGATTTCGGGGTTAGAGCTCAAAAAATTAAGGTTGAATCAAATTTTCATCCCCAATCAGTGCCACGACTTAGTCCCACACTTTTCACACTGGTATTCGTAATCACTGTCGACATAAAAACCGGGAACATTATGGTCACCTTTAAACAATAACGTCATCAGGTACTCCATCAACACGCCTAGCTTCCATTGTTTCTTTTCAGATTCAGTGTCCGCTTTAGATTCAGCATCGGAAGCGTTAACAGCAAGGTGCGGGGTAAGTGCGTTACACTGTTCGCAGTGATAAGGATGTTTAATATACTTATTATCAAGCATTTATATAAGCCAACCAATATTTATAAAGTTGATGCATACTAACAACTTATCACTCGGTTCTCGAACTTATTGTTGTCCACTAGATCTTTATTTGAAAGAAATGAGACACAAGGTAAGTGCCATGCATCTTGAATCAGTTGCCATCGAGATTTCCCTCATTGAACAGCTAAAGCTATTGTTACGCTTAGGTACTAAATTAACTTTTACTTTAATAGCCCTTTGTCCGCAGCACCTTCAAGCTGCACTTCTAGCTCTTTCCATAAGGCACGACTGCCTTTAGAAATACGCTCGCCATTGAAGGTCAGGACTTTGTCTTTGGATATGTTGTGCTTCTTCCAGCTATGACCACCACCATGGATGTTATGAAGCAAAGGCGGCACTCTATCGATCGCCTTACCAAATCTAGCTTCCGGTGACTCACCGGCTTCGAACTCAAGCCATAAATCCAAATACTCGCTTCTTGAATGGCTCGGCAATGATTTCAGCAACCGCTCGACGCAGTTTCTCTCTTTGAGCTTGTTTTCTTCGGTTTCACTGGCATAAATGATGGTGTCTCCGGCATCGATTTCCCCAAGATCATGAATCAGCAGCATCTTCATTACTCGCGTAATATCGATTTCTTCATTGGCATAGTCTTTCAACATGAGTGCGCTCAAACAGACGTGCCAACTGTGCTCAGCGGAGTTTTCATATCGACCCAATCCAACCGGTTTTGTCTGTCGATGAACATCCTTTAATTGTTCAATCTCGACCATGAATTGCAGAATGCCTTTGATTTCTTCCACGATGAGCTTCCTTAACTTAAGTTGATGATTTAGCGGTGCGGAGGGTTAACCTAACGAAAGAGAAGCGTTACTCCCAATGAACCGACATTTTGTAATACGCAACACCCGATGGTTGTGGGCTAAGCTTATCTACCTGTTAGCCATAGGGTGTTCAGGATTTAACTGAAGCAGATCCCACAAGTTACCGTAAAGATCTTCAAACACAGCAACGGTGCCGTAGCCTTGCTCTTTAGGCTCTCGGACAAAGTTAATGCCCAAAGACGTCATACGTTCGTAATCACGCCAGAAGTCATCGGTGTTTAAGAATAGGAATACGCGTCCACCAGCTTGATTGCCGATGAAATCGAGTTGCTCTGGCTTGGAAGCTCTAGCAAGTAACAGGCTCACACCGGTTGAATTTGGTGGAGCAACAACAACCCAGCGCTTATCTTCTTCTGGCAGATACGTGTCTTCGATGAGATCAAACTTAAGCTTGTTTACATAGAAATCAAGCGCTTCATCGTAGTCTTTTACCACGAGTGCAATGTGGACAATATTCTGTTTCATAACATACCTTGTTGGGGTTTTAGCTGCGTGGAATGATGCCATGAAGCAGGTAAAGACACTAGGTGTCGCATCATAAATCGTAGTATCTCGTCCGTCACAATCTAAAAGGTATACATCATTTATAACTGCCAGAATCCGAGCTCGACGCCACCTTGAATGACAATGGCACACATCCCGTGACGTGGTAACTCCATTGGCGGCACCGCAACTTCGGCGCCTAGTTTCTCGGCTGCAGTTACTGCAGACTGAATATCCTCAACCAACGTGTAATGACGAACAGTTGGTTCTTCAGTTTCACGAAGCGGTGCTCGAATGCCAATTACCCCGCCATTAGATAGCTTTGCAGTGCGCGCCCCACCAAGGTTCACATCTGCACCACTGAATTTCACGTTGTAGAGCTGAGCGTATGTTGCACAAACGACATCGACCTCTGGGGTAACCACTTCAAGATATTGAACCTTCATCAAATTTCCTTCTCGTGTTCTTTAAGACTCTCAACCTGCATACAGCTGTGCAGGTGTTTCTCATCAATAATTTATTACTAAGCAATTCGACCGCGCATGATAAATTGCGGGCCTGCTGCGCCACCTAAATACTGTTGATTGATATCTTCGAAACCGCCTTTCTTATAACAGTTGAATGCTGCCGGATTTTTGCAATTCACAGTTAAGTAAATCGACTCATACGCTGAGTAATTCGCTTTTAAATACGGAAACAAAGCCTTCACCGTGCCTGTTCCTAAACCTTTACCTTGCTGGTTTTTATCAACAACAAAGGCTCTCAAGCCAATGCTTCCTTCAGGGCAGAATTCGTAGTGCTCTGCGTAAGCGATATCCAGCTTAAAGAAACCCACAACTTCGTTATCAGACTTAATCACGTGCAAGTGCGTCGTTTCACTGCCGTCTAATAAAAACTCTGCAGCTGTACCAGCGAACTTAACCTGTTCATCGGCGAGTTGGATGGCCTGAACTAACGCCACATGTGAATCTTCAAGCCTTTCGATAGTTATCATTGTTGTTCCTTCTGTATAACACGCACGAAAAACCGACTAGAGCTCATCGCTAGTGTCTCGAGAACCGTAGTTTGGGAAGTTGATATTAAGAACGTTATCGTCCTCAAGAGTGAATAGAACACTTCCATTCTCTACACCGGTTTCGTTTCTATCTGAACAGCCTAGAAACAGCTCCCAATCAAACGAATATTGAAGTCGGTATTGATTCGCATTGATGTGGAGAACGCCTTTGATTTTGATACCGTTCACCACATGTGCCATATCATCGATGTATGACAGATCAGGGATTAACTTTTCTTCGAAATCACTCTTATGCTCGGTTAAGAAATTGAGCAGTTCAGAACATAACTCGGAGCCATGAACCTATGGTTTAGACAGACTAGAAAACAACATTTCTAAATACTCCAAGGATTGTTTTGATATTGGGAAGATGCGCGCGAGTCTGTTACAAATTCAAGCTCAATCGGAAACGGTAACTTCAAAATCCGACACTACATTAGAGTTTTGGATGTTTTGATACCAACTTTTTACGTCTTCAACCAGCAAGTGCATCATGTAATTTTGACAGTGCGCAGGTTCATAAAAGTTTTGCAGAAGGAACGCACAACTGCCGTGTCGTAGGTAGGCGATATCGTGAAATTCAGACATCACTTCGAAGCCGATTGACTGGTAAAAACGCTTAGATAAATCGAAGTCTTTCGCGGGCACGAAAGACTTAATTTCTGAGACTTTGAGGTTTTCCATCCTACATCCTTATAGTGCTGATATTCTGGTCCTGACACGCTTAACGCTTTAAGTGGTTAAAGCGTTTATTCAGAGTCTTGCTGAAATGAGTCGACTTCGGCTTTAGTTAGATAACGCCACTGGCCTGCTTCAACATCTAAACGAACATCACCTATCTGTTCACGGTGTAGGCCAACAACTCGATTCCCTACCGCAGCAAACATTCGTTTTACTTGATGAAACTTACCTTCTGTAATGGTCAACAGCACTTCTTTACTGTTAATCACTTCAAGCTCTGCCGGACGCGTCAGTTTTTGCTCGCCCTGCAATTGCATGCCCGCTTTGAACTTGTCAGCGACATCGTCTTTGATGTCTCGTGACAATGTCACGCGATAAACCTTCTTACATGACTTGGTTGGCAGCGTGATATTGAATGACCAGCGCCCATCATCGGTAATCAAGACTAAGCCTGTTGTGTCGGCATCTAATCGCCCTGCGATATGCAGTTCTGATGCTTTTTCTATCTCGATGTAGTTGAACAGTGAAGGATAAACTTCATCGATATTAGAGCAGATAGTACCCGCTGGCTTATGCATTAAAAGGTATCGAAATTCGCGCAACTTAAGCGGCGTGCCATTTAACAAGATGGTGTTGCTTTCATGAACCTGAGTCGATTCATCGGTGACCGTCTCACTGTTTACGTTTACCTTGCCATTATGAATGCATTCAATTGCTTCAGGCTTGGTTAGTTCAGTGCTTTTACATAGGTATTTATCAAGGCGCATTAATCGTCGGCACCACATTTTGCGCAGGGCTTGTAAGTTCGTTCACCTTGCTCGATAACCACATAGTCACCAACGCACTTGTCACATAAAGCGAGCTTTGGGTAAGCCTCTTTTTGTTTCTTTGCGTTGATGTTGCCTTCGGTGGTGTATACGGTTCTCATTTTGATGCCTTGTTTTAATAACTTGCTAGGCGCAAATTGTATCACTGTTTACAGCCTTGTTTGGAGTGGTGTTAGGTAGTTAAAGTAATATTAAGTACTTCTATTTTAGGCTCCCTTCCCGAAACAGTTTAACCATGAACAACAAAGTCAACGTGCCACGCTTATCAGTGGTAAAATGATAAAAGCTCACCAACCAATGAAGTCACTAATGAAAAATTGTAATCAATGCGGGAAATGCTGTATCAAATACGGAGATGGCGACCTTGCCGCAACGCAAGAAGAGATTGATTTGTGGGAGTTGTTCAATCCAGACATCTTTGAATATGTCCGAGGAAGCGAGATCTGGTTCGACCCTGAATCTGGCGAACGTTTAACTCGCTGCCCTTTTCTGGAGCTGGTTCCGACGAAAGACACCAAGGCTCAAGCCAAGTACACATGTAGCATTTACTTAGACCGACCAGAAGATTGCCGACACTACCCAAGCCTAATTAATGAGATGGTACGAGATGAGTGTGAAATGATTGAGGTGGTGGATTTACAAGACACGAAGAAAGCTCAAAGGAAACTCGACCTGTTGATGAAAGACAGCCGCCCTTCAAGCTATTCGTAAGCGATGATCTTTTGAAGATCAATCTTCAGTATTAGCTAGTAGCCGCTAAAACCTTAAGCCAAATACTGGTTCGCTTCTAACCAATCAAGCGCAACCAGTGCCGCCAATGAGCATACCGCTCTGTCGTTGCCATCCACAAACTTAAGCTCTTCAATTTCGGCATCCGGAGACAGTTCGCCTGTATAATCAGCAAGATAACAAGTCAATTGCACTGATACGCCTTCCGCTTTGCCATCAGCTTGGCCTGTAAACGTCTCGACGTATTTGATGGAATCAGGCACTAAATCGACTGAGATCTCTTCTTTGATTTCGCGAACCAGTGCTTGCTCATCACTTTCGCCAGCTTCACGCTTACCACCCGGTAGATAGAACAGTTCTTTGCCTTGTGATCTGACCATCAACAGCTTGCCGTCTTTGATGAATATCCAAGCCAGCTTATCAATTACCTTATGCATGTCGTTAGACCTTATTTCTGTTTTAGTTCTCGTTCTTACTGAATCAAGCCACACCATTAGTCGCGACCAAACAAAGCCTGGGTATGTTACACGCTGGAAGGAATATACTCTATTGAATCGAATAGGAAATATCATCGCCAAAACGAAAAATGACAGCGTTCGAGACAATTCTCGTCAACTGTCATCGGCGTTGTTTACGGATTGCTTTCTAGTTGTTCGTAGATAGAATCAATCGACTAGCCACTTAAGCGCAGAGTCATGGTCTTCGAATGACTTAATCTCACCGGACACAAACCAACTGCCGACTTTTGATGCCATTTCTTGCCAGCTTTTATCACCATAAATCGCGATTTTGTCTATCTTCGAATTGAGCTCTAATCCCAATTTGAAATCATCCCAAGCTGCACGTAACTCCCATCCTGTTAAGGTTGAGATATCGACCAGCATCTTGAGTTTAGATGAATCGAGTTCTTCTAGCGTGGTATTTAGAATTGGCATCATTGCTTGATAGTCATCGTGTGTAAGCTTGCCTTTCGCTTTAAACACAACGATGGTTTCACCGCTAACACGTTCAATTCCAACCGATATTCCATGACGTTCGATACTCATAACCTAGCCCTCATAGTAGAAACTAGAGTTAGCTTAGAGGATTAAACAGCAAAGAGATGAGAGGTTTACGTCAAAACGGACAAGCGCTTTATCTGAACTTAATATCAGAGAGTTAATCGCGCTACTCCAACAGTTCGCTTAGGGATTGAACTTGTACGATACCTGGATGCTGTGACTTAAGCTCAGCACCTTCCGTGTTCAACCACACCGCTTGCAAACCCGCTTCAAGTGCTGGGTAAATGTCTTTCTCTAGAGTGTCGCCTACCATGGTGATCTCTTGTGGTGAAACACCGAGCTTAGAAATAATGGCAGGATAGAACCCCGACTCGAACTTAGAAAAGCCAATGCTCGCCTTACAAAAGTAACCCAAGATATATTGAGACAGGCCAACACGCTCAAAGGCTCGAATGATGTCGTCTTTACTGGAATCACCAGCATTGGTAGCAACATAAACTAGATGAGTTTTCGACAACTCCCCCAGTAATGCACGAGCACCACTCACTTCTTGTACGGTTTCCCAGTCACACATCTTCCCTTGTGCGTCTGGCAAATCGACCATCAGCGTATTGCCCCAATCGAATAAGACTATTTCTGTTAATTCGATTAGCTTTGTCATCTTGCCTCCTGCATACGATGAATTATCTAATGTTTAAGCGAGCCTATAAAAACTTCTCGGACGGTTAGGCTCATTATGGACAACCTTGTTACTGTTTATGGAGCACGATCTTCTAAACACAAAATACCCTTTATTGATAAACCACTTTGAAACGCTCCAACATAAGTAACATGTCTTCACTTGGTGAGATCTTGAGCTCTTCACATTCACGAGAGAAGAAGTTCCAGTGAGCTTCTTTCCACCATTCGAGTGTTTTGTCACCCTCGCCTTCGGCAGCAGCAAACTCCGCCGTCACTTCGTTATATTTGCACTGTGAGACTGAAGTGATCTCTACAATGCAAACTGGCTTGCCATCCCAGTCAGTGACGACTTGCAAGTGACCAACTACTGGTCTCGTCTCGCCTTCATGGCTGTACCAATATTCAAGGCTGCAAGACGCTTGTTTTTCACCCTTGAGAATTAACTGGGCGCAGAGGTTGGCGTTGTATTCATCAGCACAGTAATAGTCGGCACTAAAAGAGGTGTATTGCGAAGCAACGTCTGCTGGTAATGTGTTGAGGTAGCTATCAAGATAAGCTTTGCTTCTTTCTTCCATGATCTTTCCAAATTCAATATTAGGTTGAGCCGATAAAGACTTATAGAATAAGCATCTGGCTGCATTGGGAGTAACCTATCAAGTCAGGTTATTGCTGTAAACCGAGTGAATATCAAAATGTGGGCTGAGAAAGAAGAATATAGGTAGGATTTCGAGGCCAGTACAAGGAGAGCCAAAAAGTACATTTAGTGTGTGCTTTTGGCTCTGAATATCTCGTTAGTAGTCGCTCGTAATTGGCAGGATATTAACGGTTCAAGAAGTCGACCGCTTTGTCTGGGAAGTCAGTAAACACACCATCGACTTTGACTTGGTTGTAGAAGACATCCAACATGCCATCAAAGTTATCAGCATAAGCTGGGATTCTTCCTGGGTCGGCACGGAACGTGTATGGGTGAACGTCTAAGCCCGCGTCTTTTGCTGACTTCATTAACGGTTTAATGATGATGTTATCTTTGGTCGATGCATTGTCCACCAACATTGGCTTCCAAGGACCAATTCCTTCAGCATAACTCGCCACTTTTTCCATGCCACCAGCTTCAAACATCCAGTCGTAACTGTACGGCGTTGCTTTGTCGCCTTGGTAGGTCATGGTTTCATTCCAATCTGTATAGGCCATCAACTGAACGAGCTTAAGGTCCATTTCCATCGCTGGCATGAGCTCATCATTAATGCGTTGAAGTTCATTGGCGTCGAAACACTGCAAATACACTTTGTCGTCTTTCGATAGGTAACCATATTGATGCAAGGTCGCAAGTACCGCTTTGGAGATGTCTTTGCCTTCGTGACGATGGAACCAAGGTGCTTTAATTTCAGGATAGATGCCCACGTCATAACCTAAGGTCTTATTTAGGCCTTGGATCAGCTCGATTTCTTCTGCAAAGGTAGCGACACGAAAATCAGACTGCCACATTGGGAAGCGCGTTGGGTACCCTGCCACTCTGTTGCCTTGTTCATCTAACTTAAAGCCTTCGGTCACCTTTAATGATTTGATCTCAGCGAGCGTAAAATCAATCGCGTAGTAACGGCCATCTGAACGAGCACGTGTTGGAAAGCGATCCGCGACATCGGTGACTCGGTCTAGATAATGATCATGCAAAACCACCAATTGGTCGTCTTTGGTCATCACGACATCTTGTTCGATGTAGTCGGGTTTCATTGCATAAGCGAGCGCTTTAGCGGGTAATGTGTGTTCAGGTAAATAACCAGAAGCACCGCGATGCGCAATCACTAAAGGATCTGCTAATGCATTTGCAGATAAGCTTAGTGCTAATAAGGTCAGAGACAGTGACGTTGTTTTCATTATTGTTTCCCTTGATAAAACAGAAGCAGGATATACCTGCCTCTGTTGTTATTTATAGATGTGATTCAGTAAATACACTACTGAGCTAACGCTTCTTTCTCTCGTTCGAGATCTTTTTGTTTATGGTGCGCACGCTCACCTAAGAAGGCGTACAGCAGACAGATGATTGAAGCTACACAAGCGCCGACCAAAATAATGAAGCCGCCATCCCAACCGTAATGGTCAACCATAAAGCCGAGTATTGCGTTCGCAGCAACCGCGCCACCTAAGTAACCAAACAAACCTGTTAGACCAGCCGCTGTACCTGCAGCTTTCTTAGGTGCAAGTTCCAGTGCATACAAACCGATCAGCATTACAGGACCATAGATAAGGAAACCAATCGCAACCAGTGCCAACATATCAACCGTTGGGTTACCCGCAGGGTTCAGCCAATATACCAACACAGCGACTGTCACTAGAACCATGAACAAGATACCTGCAGGTGCACGTCGGCCTTTGAATAACTTATCTGAAATCCAACCACACAATAAGGTGCCAGGGATACCTGCCCACTCATACAAGAAGTAAGCCCAAGATGATTTATCTACAGAGAAGTCTTTTGCTTCTTTTAAGTAAACTGGAGCCCAATCGAGTACGCCATAGCGGATAAGGTAAACAAACGCATTGGCAATAGCGATTGACCACAACAGTTTGTTAGAGAAAACGTACTTAAAGAAGATCTCTTTCGCCGTCATTTCTTTCTCATGAGACGTATCGTAGTCGTCTGGGTAATCGTCTTTATGTTCTTCAATCGGTGGTAAGCCGCAAGATTGAGGTGTATCTCTTACAGTAAACCAAACAAAGACAGCAACGAGAGTGGCAAAAAATGCAGGAACATAAAAAGCGGTTCGCCAATCGTCGTTAAAAGCCCACAGCCCCAACAAGAACATTGGGCCAATCAAACCGCCACCCACGTTGTGAGCAACGTTCCATACTGACACTATCTCACCACGTTCTTTTCGTGACCACCAGTGGACCATGGTTCGTCCACAAGCTGGCCAACCCATACCTTGGAACCAACCATTCAAGAACAGCAGGATAAACATCGCAGTGATGCTGCCTGTTGCCCAAGGCATAAAGCCAAAGCAGAACATCACCAGTGCCGACATTAACAAGCCACCGCTGAGGAAGTAACGAGGGTTAGAACGGTCAGAAACACTGCCCATTAAGAACTTAGATAAGCCGTAAGCGATAGATACCGCCGCTAATGCAACCCCTAGTTCTCCACGGCTAAAACCTTGTTCAATGAGATAAGGCATCGCCAAACTAAAGTTTTTACGGACTAAGTAGTACCCCGCATAGCCAACGAAGATGCCAAGAAACAGCTGCCATCGTAGTCGTGTGTAGGTGCTATCGATCTTATCTGATGACAAGCGATCGATATGCGCCATAGGTTTGAATATTCCAAACATAGGAACCTCATAATTATTGGGCGAAGGAAGAATTTAAATGCTCGAACGAAAAAATTTAGCGCTCATTCGAAATCAAGGGAATTGTATGTGCTTCAGGATTAATTTCTGTGATAGAGGTAGTTATTAACAAAAAATAACTTTAAATACAGCATATTAGTTTCATTTAATTAGACTGCGCTTCATATTTTTGTTTGTATCTGTTTAATTAAACATCAGAACTTTCGAGTACGAATAAATCCAAAAAGAGCGAGCGAACATAAATCAACCAACAACAACTTTGTTATTACTGCGAATGCATAGTGAATAACAACAATTTTGGTTGAATCTGTGGAGTTATGAAGGTGGTTTGGGCTATTGGTTAAAGAAGTTCGCTAAAATCAATGCAAACAAAAAGGGTCTAGATTTCTCTAGACCCTTTTAGGTAATAACGCTTGGTGGCTTGATGTTGGCTAATTAAGCAAACATTAGCTAATTACTCGAAGTATTAGCTAGCCACACGACATGATTATGCGTCGATGTAAAAAGCTTCTACAGTGCCTTTTAGAGTAATAAGCATTGGCTGACCAAAACGATCTAGCGCTTTTGGAGAAGGGATCTTAACCCAACCTTCGCTGATGCAGTATTCTTCAACATCAGTACGCTCTTTACCATTTAGACGAATGCCGATTGGGTATTCGAAACACTCAGCAACGTGGTGTGGGCTGCGTGGGTTGCCTGCAAGATGATCTGGTAAAGCTGGTCTTGAATTAGTATCGCTCATGTTCATTACCTGTATGTACGTAAATAAAAAAAGTGCGTCATTCTAGTCAATATAGGCTTTGTGCTCAACAACTGCTGCAATAAATCGTCTTGATCGTTTTAATCAACAGCTAGTTGTTTGATTTAAAGGCGATATCGGCATGAGTTTCAACGAAAATTTAACAGGTTTATGCATTATGGATGAAAGGGAGAAATTCAATACTCGAACGGCAGATAAACTAATATCAGGCTTTTATTCCGAGCTTATCGATTAAGCTCAATACTCATCACTTTATGGTTCGGTTCTGATTCGATATTTACGATTGACCAACCTAGCCCTTGGTAGAGACCCATGATATTGGTGTACGCGTAGAGTTGAGTTTGCACTGCAGAAGAAACCTGTCTGACACCACGATTAATCAGTTCACTGGCAATGCCTTGACCGCGCCATTGAGGGTCGACAAACACAGCGTTGATCCACACTACATCACGAACTTGGTGAGGTTCTTGAAAATAGGAATACGCCAAGCCACCAATGACCACATTATCGCGAAGTACTGTTATTACTGGAGGGAGTTGTACGTTTTCTTTATATGTATCTTTAAACTTGAAATCAGACCATTCACTTTGAAATAAGCCCTCTAACTCATGCCAATAAGGTGAGTTTTCATCGCAATTTCTAAAGATTACTTTCTGCATTTTTCCGTCCTTTTAAAGAGAGTAATTCGGCTATCCTAGCCTTGTTTAATCTAAGTGTAGGTAAAGCTACTCTTCTTCGTCGTAATCGTCTGCTGGGTATTGATTAATTTCTTCGCCGCATCCTAGGCATTCACCTTGCAGATCCGTAGGCATCACAATAATCAAACCACAATGAGGGCAAAGATCGCCTTGTTGAAACATCCTGTATTCCTTCTACTTAATGGCTATTGCTTAGGATATTTTTGCTTACTCGCTTCTAGCCAGTCGTGAATCACTTGGCGAGCGGATTCCGACGGAGGTGCATTTCGTTTTCCGCAGATTTGGTCTATTTCAAAAGGAAATGCTTTGCTCGGGACGCGGCGTAAACCTATGGTTAAACGCTGAGGCTTGAGCATGCGGAACACCACATAACGATCGCTCATGATTCGGTTGTGATACACGCCAATACAGTGCTTCTGCTCGATGCCTTCGTGTTCAAGGTCGTAATAATCCGTGAGCGGATGAATGTTGTCATTGCCAAGTAAAGGAACGGGATAAGGGATGTCTTTATCCATTGGGCGATTACCCTCCAAACGACGTAATTGGCGTTGCTCCGTCCAGCGGTCATGGAGTTGTTCAAACATCGCAAAAGAGTTCTGACTGGTAATCGCGCGCAGTGGATCATCCATCTCCAAATCTTGCCCTAGCAATATCGCATCTTGGAACATCGCCATCTTCGACGGTGCGTTAAGTCTGCCCTCTTCCACCATTGCAATCCCTAGCCTGCTACCAGTTAAAAATGGATGAACTTGGTCCAAACGCAGGGCTGTGTATCCAACTTTTGAGTAATGCTTAAACTTAAGGACTCGTCTTTGCAGCGGTTCGAGAATACGAACAATGTGGTCGAGTTCATCACCAACATTGTAATGAAGCTCTAGCTTGTCGATGAATTTGAGTGTCGCCTTGCTGCCGTCTAAGCCCAACTTGGTAAGGACCTTCTTCTGCCCTAAGCGACTTAGTGCCAGTGCTTTCTTGTTGTCGACACTGTATTTCATGCAGATCAAAGCCAAAATAACAGGCCTTAATTCAAGCAATTGCGCGGCTTCATAAGTATTCGCAGCAAGCCACAACATCTGGTATTGGTATTCTGGAAAGTCGTCGGTGATTTCACGATAACGCGCAGGTAATGAATTTAGCCAACGACCATTCACGTCAAACTGTTCAACAAGGTTGAGGCTCAGCCCAATGCCTCCATCAAGCGGTCGTCTACCATCTTCAAACACATGAAAGCCGACGAGCTTTTGAGACCAGTCTCGGATCTCAATATCGTAGTCGAAACCTAATGTTCGAGTGGGAATGGTTAGTAGTGCTGTCATTGATGCCTCTTCGTTATTGGCGCATTGAACTATCAAGCCTATCTAACAGCATAAGCTAGCGCTTCAACCACTATATCAACCTTTTGTAAATTTCTTACCAATCAAAGCGATATAAATACGATAGTGCTTAGAAGAACATTGAATGATGATTTTACGGAATATGAGATCTCTTCGATATCATTTGCGTCAACAGAAACTATGCTTGTTACATAACTCACAACAAGAGGCTTTAATTATGGATTACCGACATATTCTGGTCGCACTTGAACTGTCTGACGACACCAAGATTCTCATTGATAGAGCGACCTTCTTCGCTGATAAACTGGAGGCTGGCATTTCATTTGTTTATATCGATGGTACGCATGGAGAAATTTATCCAGAGCTCGTTGATATTCAGGGAAATGACGGTGATTTACCCATCAATGAAGATGCCGTTAAGCATTTGAAAGAGTTTGAAGCCTACGCCAAACACCCAATCAAGCACATTTTCGTGGGAACGGGTGATTTGAACGATAAGCTCAAAAATGCCATCGAAGCAAACGGCGTTGACCTATTGCTGTGCGGCCATCACCATGATTTTTGGCATAAGCTCATCTCCCATTCTAAACAGATCATCGATACTTCCCCTATCGATATTCTCGTTGTTACAATGGAATAGAAGCTCCAGTTCGACACTCAAAAATAACCGGCATTGCCAACCTCTATCGGTATTATTGGTTGGCTTGATATCCTCTTCAACACACTCATCCTGATCGAAATCTCCTATTTCCCACTTAGAGTAGTCATTTGTGATCTTGTCAGCCTATCAACTCGTAAGCGTCTAATAATTAACAAATCACGTCATTTCGATTTGAATCAACGTACTGAAATGTACGACCCAGACCATGCCTTCATCAATCAATGGACAGGCGGTAACGCAGTCACAACAAGCCTCACAAACCAGGACGCATTATGAAATTTAAAACGGTACGACTTGTATTAGGTGACCAACTCAACATTGAGCATTCATGGTTTAGACAGGTTAACGATGACGTTATTTACATCATTGCTGAGCTAAAACAAGAAACAGATTATGTTGCCTCTCACGTTCAAAAAGTGGCCGCGT
Source organism: Vibrio sp. 10N.247.311.14 (assembly GCF_041467715.1). NCBI lineage: Bacteria > Pseudomonadati > Pseudomonadota > Gammaproteobacteria > Vibrionales > Vibrionaceae > Vibrio > Vibrio sp. 10N.247.311.14. The sequence goes on along the minus strand of NZ_JBFSVE010000003.1, from coordinate 19,277 downwards.
TTTTCTGTGCGATGGGTTACTTCGCTAACGAACTCAAAGAACAAGGTCATCAAGTACTCCACCTTACTCTTGACGACACAACGCAATTTGAAAACCTAGACACACTTTTAAAGCACTATGTACACGAATTCGGCGCAGAGAAATTCGAATATCAAAGGCCAGATGAATATCGCCTCTTAGAGCAGATGAACAAGCTCAAGCTGACCAATGCGACCAAAGGTTGTTGTGATACAGAACACTTCCTCTTTCCATTCGAGGAGATAGAACAACAGTTTCCAAAAGACAAACACATCATGATGGAACACTTCTATCGCCGAATGAGAAAACGTTTCGACATTTTGCTAGAAGACGGAAAGCCCGTTGGCGGAAAATGGAATTACGACGCGAACAATCGAAATAAGCTCAAGAAACAAGACATCGAAAACCTACCTCAGCCGCTGATGTTTACCAATGATATAACCGACATTTTGCAACGTATCGAACGTCACCAAGTACAAACCATTGGTCAAGTCGGCAACCAGTTACTATGGCCGGTGAACCGCGCACAAAGCTTGTCTCTACTCGCTCATTTCTGCCAAGTCTGCTTGCCGTTATTTGGGCAGTTTCAAGATGCGATGACGACAGAGCACGACTCTAAATGGAGCTTGTATCATAGCCGTATATCGTTCTCGCTGAACAGTAAACTGCTGAGCCCTAAAGAAGTGATTGATGCAGCACTGTCGGCCTACCAAGCATCCTGTCTTCGAGACAGCTCACCAGATAAGCCAAGCATCGATATTGCACAGGTCGAAGGATTTGTACGCCAAATACTGGGGTGGCGAGAGTACATACGCGCCGTCTATTGGGCAAACATGCCTGCTTACGCCAACAAAAACCATTACTCAGCACATAATAACCTGCCCCATTACTTTTGGGACGGACAAACCAAGATGAACTGCATGAAGCATGCGATTGACCAGTCTCTTGAGTTTGCTTACGCGCACCACATCCAAAGGTTAATGATCACTGGCAACTTCTGTTTAATCACGGGTATAGACCCTGACCAAGTCGACAGTTGGTACCTCGGTATTTACGTCGACGCGATTGAGTGGGTTGAAATGCCAAATACGCGAGGTATGGCACTGTTTGCGGATGGCGGGATCGTAGGAACCAAACCATACTCTGCCAGCGGTTCCTATATCAACCGCATGAGTGACTACTGCAAAGGCTGTCACTACAAGATAAAAGAACGCAGCGGCGAGCAATCTTGCCCTTTCAATAGCTTGTATTGGCGCTTTATGGACCAGCACCGCGATGCGTTAAACCGCAACCCACGTATGGGCATGTTATATCGCTCTTGGGACAACATGGATGAGCAATCACAACAAGCGATTCTCGATACTGCTGAACAACGAATCACAAACTTGGAGAACTTATAATGGTGGAGCAACTCAGATTACACATATTGGTGGTCGGTGGGAGCGGCGGTATTGGTTTCGCTGTGGTTAAACACCTATTATCTGAGCTCTCTCGGTTTGATTTTCTTGATGTGCATGTAGACGCGACTTACCACTCTCAACAGCCGGAACTAGAAAACAATCGCTTGACCTGGCACAAAGTCGACGCGACCAATGAAGCTGATATCAAGCGTTTGAGTTCTGAGTTTGAACAACTTGATTGGTTGATCAACTGCGTGGGTATGCTCCACACTCCAGATCTTGGACCGGAAAAAAACTTGTCGTCCATCGACCCTGATTTTTTCCTCAAAAACATCTCTGTGAACACCCTACCGAGCTTATTATTGGCAAAGCACTTCACGCCGATTCTTAGAGCGAGTGACAATCCAAAATTTGCTGTGGTATCCGCAAAGGTTGGCAGTATTTCAGACAACAGATTAGGCGGTTGGTATAGCTACCGCTCATCGAAAGCAGCCCTAAATATGTTCATCAAAACCATGTCGATCGAATGGCAACGCACCATTAAGAAAGGCACCGTGTTGGCTCTGCACCCGGGCACGACAGACACAGCTCTGTCGAAGCCTTTTCAGACCAATGTCCCTGAAGGTAAGTTGTTTGAGTCAAGCTATGTCGCCCATCAGTTGGTCGATATTATTCGCACTGCCACACCGGATAACAGTGGGCACTTCTACGCTTACGATGGTGAACAGTTAAATTGGTAGTTGATACGAGTGTCCGTCTTTCATTAGTGCTAAAAAAGAAAACACAACAGAGTTGAAGCTCCATTGGGTTTTTATTTAGAAAGAACGCCTCTGTTTTAAAAGGCGTTTGGTTGATATCTAGCTAAAGATCAAAACTGATCATCACGATTATTCAGCCCAATTGAACTTAGTATCGTCAACACCTTCTTTCTCTTCTTTAGCTCGCTCGCGTCGATGTTGTTCTTCAATTCGCGCAGCGTCTATCTCTTGCATGATGGCTTCGATATCAGCCAAGTCGTCGGTTTCCGTAAACTCACCCGTCAGTTTGCTGTCTGGCTTCAAGTCGCCTTTCTCGTACAGCGCCCACATTTCCTTGGCATACTCGGTTTTTGCCAGTTCAGGAGCAAACTGAGCGTAATAGTCACGGATGTTATTGATGTCACGAGCCAGCATCCACTCAGCGTTGTTGTTAGCCGAAGCGTCAACCGCTTGTGGTAGGTCGATAATTACTGGACCGTACTCATCCACCAATACGTTGAACTCAGACAAGTCACCATGGATCAAACCAACACACAGCATTTTAACTACGTAAGTCATCATCACGGCGTGGTCTTCGATCGCTTGCTCTGCTGACATCACCACATCGTTCAAACGTGGTGCAACGTAACCCTCATCGTCAGTGACCAGCTCCATAAGCAGTACGCCATCAAAGCAACCATAAGGGACAGGCACACGAACACCCGCTTCTGCCAGTTTATATAAGGCATCCACTTCAGCACTTTGCCAAACCTTTTCTTGTTGTTCACGACCAAAGCCAGAGCCTTTTTCCATCGCTCGAGCGCGGCGGCTATTTCGGACTTTTCGGCCTTCACGATACGCGGTCGCTTTTTTGAAGCTGCGTTGGCTTATTTCCTTATATACCTTGGCACAACGGATCGTATCGCCGCAGCGCACAATGTACACCGATGCTTCTTTGCCACTCATGAGTTGGCTTGTCACCTCGTCGACTAAACCGTCGTCAACTAAAGGCTGTATTCTTTTAGGTATCTTCATGCCGCCTTTATACATCACTTATCTTACAGATAGAAATATTAACTTGAGAAATGAATGACGAAACGATTAAAGGATCATCAAAATTACGACAAAGGAAGGAAATATTGGAGTTAACGGGTTTAGATCATGAGGATTGACCTGATCTATTCAGATTATGGGACTAAGACTTATTACGACGACAACGTTCAGAACAGTAGATCACGTCATCCCAACAGCGCTGCCATTTTTTACGCCATGCGAAAGGCTTTTGGCAAACAGGACATATCTTAGTCGGTAAATGGGGTTTCTTGTGCATGGCCGTTCCCTTCTTGAAGCATCCACTTCCTGCGTTTACTAGAGATTCCCTATTACGCTCGTACCTCGCTTTAGAGAATGACGAAGGCAATACGAACAAAGCCTAGTTCTCTATGACGTTCGTTCCTGACTTTAAGGAGTGACTGCGTAGTGATTTGTGAGTACTCCCGACTCCGTCATCCTCGAGAAGGAGGAACGACTGAGTCGGGGATCTGCTTCATCTAGCTCTGTTTCTATTTCTGCGCAGATAAATTTAGCAAGAACCAAAGTAACAACCTAAGCGACAACCTTGTACTGCTTCTCCATCTCACTCACACCTAAGCCAGAGTGTTTTGTCACTTTAAGCTGAACGGGCACTCGCTCTTTCAGTGCTTCAACGTGGCTAATGACACCGATCATCTTGCCTGATGCATTCAAGTTATCCAGTGCGTTAAGTGCAATGTCCAATGTGTCGCTATCCAGTGTGCCAAAACCTTCATCTAGGAACAGAGAATCAATACTGGTTTTGTAGCTCACAAGATCAGAAAGCGCTAATGCCAACGCCAAGCTCACCAAGAAGCTTTCGCCACCTGATAACGTCTTGGTGTCACGCATCACATCGCCCTGCCATGTGTCGAGCACTTGCAGTTCTAAACCATCGTCGGCTTTACGTTTAAGCTCGTAACGACCATGCAAACGTTGTAGCTGCTTGTTCGCAAGGTACACCAAGTTTTCCAATGTTAAACCTTGGGCAAACTTACGGAACTTGTCGCCGTTCTTAGAGCCAATAAGTGAGTTCAAACGAGAGATATCATCAAACTCGACTTGTTGCTCATCAATTTGCTTAAACAGATCTTGCTGATTACTGCGGTTCTGGCTATCCGTTTCAAGATTGGCAGAAATTGCACCGATCTTGGTCGCATGGCTTTGCTGTGCGTTTTGACACTCAGTAGTCGCTTCTTCAACTTGCTGTTGGTCTTGCTCTTGCCATGCTTTCGCATTTTCGTGATTTAGTAGATCCACTTGTGTCGCTTTGGCGGCGTTCAACCTAGCTTGCGCACTGACAATCGCTTCGTCTAAAGACTTCTTCAGGCTTTGAAGTTGAGTTCTAACCTCTTCATCTAACAACGCTGCTTCAAAATTAGCCTCATCTTCGAACGGGCTAGTTTTCAGCGCTTCTAACCAAGCATTCGACGCTTGTGTGTAGCTCGATTGCTTACTGACTAACTCGTCCGAGAAACCAGTGTGTTTGGTTTGCTCGGTTAGATGTTCAAGTTCGCTGCGGTTAAGCACTAACTGCGCGGCATCAAATGCATTTACTGCTTCAGTGACTCTTTGCTTCATCGCATTGCTGGTGGCTTGAATGTCTTTGTCACCAAACAACTCTGTTCTTTCAGCCGTTACACGAGTGAGTTCTGACACTAAAGACTCACTCTCTTGCGTCAGTGTCGCGAGCTCTTTCTCAACACTGCTTAGCTTGTCGTCTAACGTTTTCAATTCGGCATTTTGAGTAATCAGTTGCTTCTCAATATCGGCCTGTTGCTGTTTGGTTTGCTGCCATGTGCTTGATGCTTGCGATTTCGCAGTAAACCAATCATCGATATGCTCAAGTTCAGGTGCTTCGATAGAAGTTTGAACAATGCTCTCTTTCAAAGCGTTCCATTGCTGGCCTTTCGCTTGAGCTATTTGAGTCACTTGCTCGTTTGCGACTTGGTTTTGCTTATTCAAATCAGCTAAGCGTTGCTCGGCCAACTCGAGATTAGACTGCGCCTTGTCAGCCATAACACTTACAGACAGGCGTTGTTTCTCAGCTTCAGCGTAATGCGCTTTAGCATCACCCAACGCTTTGAGTTGCTGCGCGCTCTGACTTAGTTGAAGTTCACACTGCTGAGCAAAGGTCGCGACTGTAGCTTCATTGCCTAAATCGTTAATCGTTAGCAGTGCCAGTTCAGGAGCCGTGCCAACGAAATCCGATAAACTCTGTTGAAGCTTGCCGACAACGCTTTGCCAATTCAGTTGAGCCTGATGAATATCCGCTTGCGCTCGCTGAATGTCATCGTTAAGCGCAGCAATCATAGGAGCAAGAGAATCTAACTGCTGACGATGCTCTTGGCCTTCTTTTTTGATAGCCGTTAGCTCTAGGTTTTCCCTATCTTTTTGAGCAACCAAATTTGCAATGTCTTGCGACTGTTCAACCGAATGGTCTGTTGAACCACACAGTGGGCATTCAGACCCAGATTCTAGAGCTGCACGGTATTTCGCCAATTCGCCTTCTTGATCAATCAAACGCGTTAATCGCTCAAGCAAAGTCTCTCTCTCTTTATATCGTTCCACCAGCACTTCACGCTCTTTCGAAAGCTTGTCGACCAACTGGGTGTTGGTTTGATGTGCCTGTGTTTTTGCGTGCAGCTGTTGTTGGGCATTTAGGAAACCACGATTGATCTCGAGTAATGAGTGCGTATTGCGATTCCAAAACTCCAACAGATCTTTTTGCGAATTCAACACTTGCTCGCTAGTGTTGCCTTGCAAGGCTTCCCACTGTTGCTTTGCACTACTTTCTAGCACAACCAATTCAGCTAAAGTTTTATCTTGCGTTGCTTTAGCGTCTTGAGCAGATTTGATAATCGTTTGCTGTGCATCAACCGCAGACAACGCTTGCTTCGCTGAATTCAACTGCTCTGAATGCTGGCGCTCTAGAGTACGAACTTGCTCGACCTTTGCTTGCCACTGACCTAGGTATTTTTCCAAATGCTGGTCAGCTTGATGCGTATTTAAGTACTCAGTACTGCGTTGATCTTGTTGCTTCAGTGCATCTGTTTTTTGGACTAAAACAACCTGTTGATTGCGCTGCTGCGTATGTTGCTCGTTAAGCGTATTCGCTGCATTAACGGCCGCAGTTTGTTTATCTTTGAGTACGACGATTTGGTTATCTAGCGGACGCACCAGATCGATGATCTTCTCTTGATCTTGTTGCTCGGTTTTTACCTGTTCGACAATCGCACTGCTTTGCGTCAGTTTAGTTTGCGCGTCTTGCTTTTCTGCATCACGAACGGCAAGTAACTTGGTGCTGTTATCTAGGTGAGCTTGAGTAGTGTTCACCTCTTGTTCGCAACGCCTTAAATCTTTGTGCATTGGGCGCAGCTTTTCAGCCGGCTCACTGTTTGCCAAGCGCTCTAATGAAGGTTGGTTACGGCCTAGTTCATCTTGAGCGGTTTTAAGATCGCGCTCACTGGTCGCAATAGTTCGCTCAGCTTTGGTCACGTCTTTCCACCAGCTTAGATGCGCTTGCCACTCTTTTAATTGCTCGGCTAAACGCTTCTGCTCGGCTTCTAGCGTTTCACGCTCTGCGGTCAGCTCCTGGACTTGCTCTTCAGACAGTAAGCTCACCCCTTCAGCTTTCGCTTTAAGGTGATTAAGCGACTCTTCACTCGACTTAAAATGATCGTAAATGCGCTCTGAAATCAGGCTATAAACTTCTGTTCCCGTCAACTCTTCAAGTAGCTCTGCACGGTCGTTAGCATTGGCATTTAAGAACGCTGCAAACTCACCCTGAGACAACATGATGGATTTAGTGAAGCGTGAAAAATCGAGACCTGTTACCTGCTCCACCAACTTGGTTTTCTTGGTCAGCATCGTCTCTAAGACTTTGTCTGTGTCAGCATCGGCAAATTCACACGTTGGCGTTTGTAATGCGCCATCTTGTTTTCCACGCGCTCGCTTTTGATGGAAGTTAGAACGGTACGTTTTGCCCTGCACTTCAAATTCCAGTTCAGCAAAACACTCACCCGTGCCACGTGTCATTAATTCATTGTTGCCTTTGGCAATGCTCTTCAAACGCGGTGTGCGGTGGAACAATGCCAAACAAATCGCATCAAGAATGGTGGTTTTACCCGCCCCTGTTGGGCCAGTAATCGCAAACAGACCATTTTCTGCAAACGGTGATTGGGTGAAATCGAGCTTCCAACGTCCTTTCAAAGAGTTCAGGTTTTCAAATTCTAGGCTTAAAATCTTCATACTGGTTACTCTTCTACTTTGTTTGGCGCTTGAGCGCTCTCAGACACTTCAACCATCACTTGTTTAAACTTCACCGTCATGCGCTCTAAACGCGCTTTTTCAGAATCCGTTTCAAACTCTTCTAAGGCAATACGCTTGCTAAACACGTCCATCGGGCTCAGTTCAGATAAGGTCTCTGCCGACTCTTGCTCTAATGCTTGATTACGACGCTCTCTTGCTCGGCGCAGTTGAAGTACTTCCACATTCAATCCTTCGGTCAGTGCGCGCATACGTTCTTGTAGATCCGACAAGTAATCTTGCGCTTGCACTTCTATCGATAACCATACGCTTTGGTCGCTATCTAAACCTATGTATTGGTTAAGCTGAGATTCGATCTCGCTCAAGTCGCCTTTGATTTCAGCTAGAGGTTGGAATGTGGGAACAGGCAGTTGAGAAATGGTGCGCTCACCTTCAACAAACTCAACCACACACACTTGTTTTTGAGACTTAAGTTCATCAAAACTTAGTGGGATTGGAGAGCCTGAATAACGAATGTATTCACGCTTTGCCACCACTTGTGGGCGGTGGATATGACCAAGTGCAATATAGTCTGCGTCTGGGAAGCCATCAGCGGCAAAACCATCAAGGTTGCCGACATAGATATCACGTACCGAATCCGATTGTTGAACACCCATCGCAGTTAAGTGGCCGGTAGCGATGATCGGCATGTGCTCGCTGTTTGCAAACGTCGCGCGCTTAGCAACCGCCGCATCATAAACACTTTGATAATGCTGTTTGATTGCATCGCCGAGTTGCTTCTGACGCTCAACGCCAGTGACACCCGCCTGGCTCATCAACACATCGCGAGGGCGAATAAAAGGAATGGCACAAACCAGCGCTTCTACATCGCTGTTCTTGCCTTTTAGTTCGACAACCTGAGTCGCATGATCTTCATTGGTATTAGGAATCACGTCTGCGCCCATGTATTTGAGCAGCTGTTGTGTCTCTTTAAGCACAGAGACTGAATCGTGATTTCCACCTAATAACACCAATTGGCAGCCGATCTTGTTCGAATCGACCACAAACTTGTTATACATCTCACGAGCGTAACTCGGCGGTGTGCTGGTATCGAAAATGTCGCCAGCAACAATGATCGCGTCGATGTCGTGCTCTGTAACTTGCTCAAGTAACCATTGTAAAAACCGTTCATGTTCATTCTTACGGCTTTTATTGTAGAAGTTTTGGCCAAGGTGCCAATCGGACGTGTGAAGAATCTTCATTGCTGCTCACTGGAAGTCGGTAATACCTTTAATCTACCAAAATAGTCGAGATAATTCCCTTTTATAAGCTTGTGAAAACCAACTAATTTCAGGCTTTGGACCAACTCCGCCCATAGCGTGACCAATCGTTATTTTTGACATAAAAAAACCGCTCAACGTTAGAGCGGTTTTAGGTGTCCATAGCTTTAGCTTTAAGCTATTTCACAGAGGTCGTCAAAAATTGTACGAAGCGCCCAGAGTTACTGTGCTAAACGCTACATCACGGCTTGCCAGTCTATTACCATTCGGGCCGAAGAATTCGATATTTACTGCATCTGCTTGTGAGATTAAACGTAAGGTTAGGCTTTCTACTGGCGTGTATTCAACACCTATACCAAAATGGAAGCCTAATTACGCGCAGCTAGACAATCAAAGATATTGCAATAGATGCCATGATCACGCCAACGACAAATTCCAACACCTTCCACGCTCTCGGGTTCTTAAACATTGGAGCCAAGAAGCGAGCGCCATATCCAAGTGAAAAGAAGAACACGAATGACGCCGATACCGCACCAGCGCCAAACAACATTTGATCCGGTTGATATTGAGTTGAGATAGACCCCAGCAATACCACAGTATCCAAATACACATGCGGGTTAAGCCAAGTGAACGCCAAACACATCGCAATCGCTTTGGTTAATGAGTCTTTAGTTTCTGCCGTGGCTTCTAAGGCGTGGTTTTCGGTAAATGCTGATCGGAAGCTTAAGAATGAATAGACACCCAAAAAGATAGCGCCACCATAACGGGCGAACTGCTCAATTTGTGGGAACTGCTTAACGATTGCGCCAAAGCCCGTCACGCCAAAGCTAATCAGTAAGGCGTCAGAAATGGCACATACAGCACAAACTGCCAATACGTGTTGGTTCTTAAGCCCTTGCTTTAAAACAAACGCATTTTGAGAGCCAATCGCAAGAATCAGCGAAAGGCCAAGGGAGAAACCTGCAAAGTAAGTCGACATCTAAGGCTAGCCTCTTAACGCAACTCAATACGCATAAACTGGCTGTGCGGATCCAACACATAATCAGCAAAGGGTTCACAGTATCCAAAGCCAAACTTTTCATACAGGTTACGTGCGGCCTTAAAGTAGTCTTCTGAGCCAGTCTCTAAGCTGATTGTTTGATACTGGCGAATGGCCGCTGTATCTAATACGTGTTGTAAAAGTTGGCTGGCAACACCTGACTTTCGTGCAAACTGTGAGGTCCTCATTGATTTGAGTTCAGCGTGTTGGGTATTTAGCTCTTTAATGGCAACACACCCAAGTAGTTGGCTGTCTTTCCAAGCACTGAAAAAAGTAATCTCTGGTGACTTGAGCCCATCTAGATCCAGTGCATGAACGCTTTCGGCTGGCGAAGTGGCGTACATATCAGCGAGGTGCTCTTCAAGTAATTCAATGACTTCCCCACCCGACAAGTCATCCACCTTAATTTCTATTGAAGCACTGCTTTCCAATGCTGTTCTATTTTCCATTGAACCCTGTGCATTTATTGCTGATGTCATTGTTTCAACTCTCCTTGTTTAGTTCGCTTATTTAGCTTGAGTGATTTGGTTTTTATCAACAGCCCACTTTCCTGAATTGTTTCCTTTTCAAGAACTCGGTTTGAATCAGTAAAATTACTGATTAATCATAAAATTATAAATGTCACACTGGGTTTACCTAGATACCATATTTTTCCTATCTCGTCTCGTGATAAAAGCGTTCCGCAAAGCCCGTATGGTCGCTGCATTGAGGGAGCAACACCTGTTTTAGTTAACGAATAAGTAGTCAGGGCAAAGTGAATAGCGATGACACGCGTACTGATGTTGTTGGCAGCTTAAACATCCCTTTAAACGGTCTCATTTAAAACGACCATAAGTTAGAAAATAAAACGCTTTCATTGATCGAATATTTGATTGCGATTTTCCAATTTCGGTATATGATGCGCCACCCTAATTTTTCAGCTTATGCTGCAGGCAAATATGTCCGCCAACGCACTCTATACCGACCTATCCGGTTACTATGATTTAATGTGTGTAGATATTGACTACCAAGCGCAAAGTAACTGCGTACGTAGACTCCATCAAATCTTTGGAAATGAAGGAAAAACACACCTCGACTTAGCTTGTGGCACTGGCCCACACGTTCGTCATTTTATTGATTTCGGTTACCAAAGCGGTGGCCTAGATCTTAACAAGCCGATGTTAGATATCGCAGAAGTTCGCTGCCCGGAAGCCAAGTTCTCAGTACAAAACATGAGTAACTTTGAGGTCACGGAACCACTCGATCTTATCACTTGCTTCCTGTATTCCATCCATTACAACGATGGCCTTGAGAAGCTTAAAGAGTGTATTGAAAGTGTGCATCGTGCGTTAAAGCCAGAAGGTATTTTCTGTTTTAACGTGGTTGATAAAGACAAGATCAGCAACGACCTGTTTGTTAGACACACAAAAAACCAAGACAAAGACGATTTCACGTTCCGTTCTGGTTGGTATTACTCTGGTCAGGGTGATAAGCAAGCGCTAAAGCTTAGCATCGAAAAGACGACTGCTGGTGAAACTCAAGTGTGGAATGATGAACACCCAATGGTGGCATTCTCGTTTAAAGAGTTAGTCGAGATATTGAAGCCCTACTTCGAGGTTAATATCTTCGAGCACGATTACGACAAGCTGATTCCTTGGGATGCTCAGTCCGGTAATGCGCTGATCACATGTGTCAAAATCTAGATTAATAGATAAACGGCAAATTAAACCAAATCTATAGATCAAAAAAGAACCCACACTCGCCATTCTCCTTTTAGAGCATCAGCCAGTGTGGGTTCTTTTGTATCAAGCTATCAGTTACTGAACTCTAAATTAGAAGTCCGCTGTCATACCTACGTAGTAAGTACGTGGCTCTTCAACATAGCCCATGCTCTCTAGCTCTTGTGATACAGCTTCGTCAGTTAAGTTCGTGATACCTGCACGTAGTCGTACTGAAGCATTCACGTTGTAGACAGCACCTAGGTTCAGCGTTGTGTAAGCGTCTTGAGTTAGATCGCTTTCGATCTGACGTTCACCACGGTAACGCGCACTCACGAAGGTACTTAGATCGTAAGTTGGGCTCCAGTTCAGTTTAACTAAACCCGAATGCTTGTAACGATCAAGTAATTCGTCACCAGTAGACTTATCTTCAGTGTCTAAGAATGTGTAATTACCAGACACACCCCATTCATCAGTAATTTGGAATTGGCCTGTAAGCTCAGCACCTTGAACTACAGCCTCTGATACGTTTGTATAAGTACGCTTACCATTCACATAGCCAGTTGAGCTTGAACTATCAGCGCAACCTTTACCCGATTCAAACACTCCGCCGTTCTCACAATAGGTTTCATCACGATCAATTAGGTCGTTGATTTCATTTCGGAATAAGGCACCTTCAACATTCCAACGAGGTTGGCTATAAATCGCAGCGATCTCATAGTTCAAGCTGGTTTCGGGCTTAAGATCTTCATTACCATGTAAATCACATACGCCTTTACAGCTATTAACTGTGTAGTCTGTCTGATTTTGAGTCAATGTTGGTGCTTTAAATGCTTTACCCACACCACCCTTGATGATCAGGTCATTCGTTGTTTGATGAACCAAGTACACACGTGGGCTGAACTCTTCACCGTACAGTTCATGCTTATCTAAACGACCACCAATGGTTGCCGTTAGTTGATCCGTCATTAACCATTGGTCTTGAACAAATAACGCACCTTGATAAGCTTCAGATGTACCATTGACTAAGTTTTCTTTGTTGGTTAATTCACTCAACTGGTAGTCCATACCAAACGTTACGGTGTGACTATCACCAAGATAAGTGGTCGCCGAAGCTTCAACAATTTGAGTCAGCTCTTCGATGTCACTGCTATAGTTAGTATCTGAGTCCGCAGCATCATTATCTGTCACATTTTCACGTGAATAACGTACTTGCGTGTCACCCCAGCTCCAAAAACCACTATGTGTGATCGCTTGGCTCTGACGTACAACACGTGTGTCAGACTCAATCACAGATGATACGTTTTCCGCAGATGACTCACGTTCGTCGTCACTGTAACCAAAATCGAAATCAATGGTTTGGTTGTCTGTTGCATTCCATGTCAGGCTCGCGAGTAAGCTTAATGTCTCTCTTTCTTCTAACGCAGTAATGTCTGAACGATCGTAACCAGAGCTATGCGTACCAGAATAGGGTTGCCAAGCATCACGGCTAGTTTGGTTAACAGATAGGCGAGCAAACAACTCGTCTTCAATCAACGCACCAGATGTCGTGAAGCCCATCGAATACTCTTCCCCTCCATCACCATCAAGTGGAGATGAAGTGTCCATGCTCAGTGTAGAGCTCCAATCGTTTTCTGGAGCCTTAGTGATGATGTTGATTGTACCGCCCATACCATCTGAACCGTAAAGTGCAGACATTGGGCCACGGATTATTTCAACACGTTCGATCGAATCAGCAGGAATCGTTGATAGGTCAAAGTCGTTACCACGGATGATGGCACTTGCAGAGCTTAAACGACGACCGTTCACCATGATAAGAGTGTAATCTGAATCCATACCACGAATAGAGATCATCTGACGGCCAGCACGTGTGCTATCAAAATCAGACTCAACACTCGTTGATTCGGCAACGATGTCTGCCAAGGTAATACCAGGGCTGTCTTCAATGTCTTGCGCGGTGATAACCGACATTGAAGCTGGCGCTTGTTTTAGTGCCATCTCGGTACGAGTTGCCGTAACAACCATTTGCTCATCTGTTGCTTGCGCTTCTTCTTGCGCCAACACGTTAGCTGAAAGTGAGGTACAAATAACAGCGACTGCGATCGAAAGGGGTTTACGAACCAAAAGAGGTTTGCGAATCAAAAGAGATCTCTCAGACATGATATTCATTCTTATATGTGATTGGTAATGATAATGGTTTGCATTAAACAACCAACTACCACTCTTATCAACGAAAGTTTCATACCAAAAATCGATTCTCGTTATTCACCATTCAAATAATGAAAGAGATCTATATCCAACTCGATAGGTATTCGTAATTTTCATTCACCCTGCAGATGGATTATGTATAAAGCTCTTTGAATATATTGCGAACCCAGCGACACATCGGGTCGTTATGAAAGCGCTTATGCCAGTATAAGTAGACGTCTTCTGATGGGTGGCGCAACGCTTTAGGCACGCGTTTACAAACAAGATCTCTTTGCGTAGCGGCTTGTTGAGCAAAAGGTGTCGGTAAATGAAAGATGATGTCGGTTGCTTCTGCCATATCCGGCGCGACGTTAAAATTGGAAAGCTGAATTGGAATGGACAGCTGGCGCTGCTTATCAATCAAGCCAAGATCTTTAAATCGACTTTCGATCGAGAGCTTCTTATCCCCTTGCAGTGAGATTTGACCAAGTTGGCTATTCAACAAGTCATCAACCGTGATCTCTTTGTCCGCCAAAGGATGTTTTTTACTCATCAGCAAACGGTAATCGCGGCTAATCACGAACATTCGATACAAATTTTGCTCTGAACTTAACGGCTCGTGGGTCGACAACACAAAGTGCGCATCACCGGATAACAGAGGCTCAAAGTGTCGTTTAGGAATCGAGTCGATATCAACAGTCATGTTTGGCGCTTGTTGACGTATCTCCGCAACTACCTTGGGCAGCAAGTGCGCGACATTAGGCACTAAACCAAAGAAGCGAACCGTACTGTCACTGCTTTGCGGTTCGAATACATCGCCATGTACCAGCTTTTCTAAACGTGTCAGTACCGAATTGAGATCTTGCTTAATGGCTTCTGCTTTTGGCGTTAACTCATAGCCATAAGCCGCTCGCACCAATAGATCATCATTGAAAACGGTACGCAGTTTTTGCAGAGATCGGCTCACCGTAGGTTGGCTCATATCCAGCGCCAATGCCGTGTTGGAAACGTGCTTCTCTTCAAGAAGGTGTTTAAGAATAACGAGTAGATTGAGGTCGACTTGAGCAAGATTCATTATGCAAATATTAACAATATATAAAATTCAATGTGCGCATAGTGCTATTTCTTAACATGTAATACAATTGATAATCACTCCTATTTTGATCTAGAGCAATATGCAGAGCAGAGTTTAAGGTTAAGTGGGTTTTAAAGCTCTAAGTCAGAACTGTTTAAACATAAAAAAGAGAGGCACAATGGCCTCTCTTTGATCGTCTACTTTATATTGCTAGCGTTGAGCTATCAGACTACAGCTTTGTCCAAGCATCTTGCCAGTATTGGCTATCTGCTGGAGCGTAAGACGCGCTTGCACACCATGCCGTGTATGGCCAAGGCTTACATTCGTACAAGCCATTATCGCTGCCGACCACAATGTCACCCGCTGCGTAGTTTGTGCCCGCTTCATATGGAGGGTAATCACCTGGAGGAGGTGTTGTTCCGCCACCGTCTTTAACAGCGAACGAATCGTTTACCATCACCATTTCACCGTCAGATGCTTTACCGACTACTTCAAGTGCATATTGCCCTTCCGCTACATCGTATAAGTCGATGGTAATAGCACGGCTGTCCGTTACGTTAACCTTAGTTTGCTCAACCACAGTACCTGCACTGTTGATCACCATAGCGGTAACATCTAATGCTTCATTTGATGTCAGTGTCAGATCTAAACGCACGTTGCCGTTATCTGGCGCATATTGTGATTGAAGTCCTGAAACCGAAAGCTCTAAGTCATCGCCCGGATCTGGGTTACCACCACATGAAGAGTCTGAAACTTTTCTCCAAACGCCCCACTCACCTGTTGTTCCTGGCTCTTCGCCGCGAGTGTACCAACCTGCTCCCCACGTTGAACCGTCATGAGATACTTGGTCACCTTCAACATAAACGGTGTCGGCATCCCATGCAGCAGCACAGTTAGAACCATCAGTTACAGACACTTTACGGTCAGCGGTTACAGTTTGGTTCGCGCTATCTGTTACACTATACACAAGCGTGTAGTTGCCGATTTCATTTACATCGACACTGCCAGTGTGTGTGATGGTGCTTGTTAGATCGCCATCTTCAGCATCATTCGCCGTCACGCCTGCCATAGCATCAAACGCAGTTCCCAACACAACGGTTGTGTCAGATACGCCATTAAATACTGGCTTCTGGCTGTAAACCTCTACCGTTCTTGCTTTAGTGGTTTCGTTGTCATCGCTGTCTTTCACTCGGTAAGTTAGAACGTAAGTACCAATAACACTGGTTTCGACGTATCCTTCAACATCGATTGATGACGTTAGATCGCCGTCTTCTTTGTCTGTTGCCGTTACGCCATCCATAGGATCAAACGTTGTTCCGTGAAGAACACGCGTATTTTCGACACCTTTAAGAACAGGCTCACCCTCTACTGGTGGTGGCGTTACTTGACCGTGTACAAACGGGCCGTAGTCTTTAATAAACTGCTCGTTGTATTGTTGGCCGTTTTTGTTGGTGCCCATGTCCCAGTTAATAGACCAAGTCATTACACCACGTAGCGGTTGGCCTTGCGCCGTTAGGCTATCAAATGCGTCGTATAAATCTTGTGGCTCTTGCACAAAACCTGTCGCTGCAGCATCGATACTTGAAGGAATACCAAACACGAGCTTGTCATGTGGGATTTTGTGGAAGCCACGCGTTCCGTTGATAAGCGAATCAGAAATGTAGTAGATGAATTCTTCTTTTAACGCATCGTTGTTTTGAGCAATCCAACCCACGCCTTCAACCCAGATACCATCGCCACCTTGGTTGTAAAATTGTGGGTTAATCCAGTCGTAGTAGCCTTCTAGATTATCGATATAAGGAACGTACTTACCGCCTGTCGTGAGATACGGAAACTCAGGCGCCATAGTAATAAGGAAGTTTTTACCTTCAGCACGGTAGTGGTCTTTTACCAACTTAAGAGCATCAGGAATCACGGTTTGATTGTTTGCTGCGGTTACGGCTGCTTGTTCAAGGTCAATATCTAGGCCATCGAAACCGTAACGCTCAGTTAGACGGATAATCTCATCAGCAAAGGCTCTTTCATCACCGGTTTCTAGCTCTACGTGTGCATCCGCACCACCTAAAGCCAACAGCACAGAGCGACCTTGCTTGTTGAGTTCCGAGATTTGGTCAATAAATTGTTGTTCTGAAAGCCCAATGGTTGGGTCCAGTTTAAAAGTTGGGATTCGACCATCAGCCACATCGTAGACCTTCATGAATGACACATTCACGATGTTGTACATTGGGTTCACTTCATCCAGCGTCACACATGGCGCATTACCACCTTGGTAGCCGCCACCGTCACACCAGTTATGCCAATAGCCAACCACCACGCCAGAGTCTGGATTCGTCATATCTGAACCATTCGCATAAACAGCGCCAGACATTGCCGCCATGCCGAGCGATACTGCTAATTGTAGAGCTTTACGTTTCAACATTAGTCCCACTTCCTTACTTAACAGCTGTGCCAATCACAACCGAACCAATTCATTGTAATCATGAATATTTATAGAGAAGTAATGGAATTTATAGGAAAAGATGACCTTTGATTAAACTTGTGATTTCAAGTCACAGATTGAATATCAGAATCAATATGATTTTGACTTTTCATTCAAATTGAAATGCTAAAAACTGTTATTTTCGGCTGAATGCATTGACCATATAAATATTTGATCAACCTTAATTCACTAAGATAATTAACCAAAAATATAAAAAATCACCGATAGGAAAAAATAAACTTTAAATCGGCAAAAATCATCCCAAATACGCCGTAATTACTGACCTAAGACCAGATACCATTGCGAGTGATATCACTAAAACAGCTTGGATATAGCCATCATACATGTGCTAGCAATACACACGTATAACGGAATATAGGAGCAAGAATTTGTAGGATTTTGAATGTATACGTCGGGAGTTTTTCAGTTAACCGTCAGTGCCAGATGAATAATATGCATCCAATAGTGAAATAAAATTCACCTTATCAAGTTCATTAAGTTGATTAATTCCAGCCGCTGCTTTTCTTCCTCCGCCAGTCGCAAAACTTGAGCAAATTTCGTCTGCACCCGTTCTATTTGATAATGGCGCACGTAAGCTCACCGTGTAAGACTCGCCGTCTTGGTTTTTCGTTAATACTGCTTGCGCTCGGTTTGGATCTTGATTAACGATTTCATTACCAAATACGCCACTGATGCGCCTTGCCCAAGTCTCGCCTGGTAGTTCAAACACACGTGCGACTTCACTTTCATAAACAGGAGCAAGGTTTGATAACTGCTGGCAATCATTTTGATAAGCAGCTCGCAGTCGATAAAACACCGAGTCTTTATCATCCAAAAGATCAAACGGGTTCGGGTATTGATAAAGGGTTTCGTAGAGCTCAGCTGGCGTGAAATGCAAATCACTGAGTGACGAACCGTAACCGTTGTAGTTAATCAAGGTACCTAGCTCTTCTAGAAACTCTTTTTGAGATTGAGCGAATCCATTTTCATCCGCTAGCCGCGCCGCCACCGTTTTTAGATTGTCGCCAAAGGCAGCTGCGATTGCCCAAGCCACATGCGCACCATTCAGCTTCTGGTTAATCAGCAAGCTCGTGCAGCTCTCTGGCGCGGTATCAATCAGAGTATCTAAATGACTAGAAGTTGGGACATCCCCTGTTCGGTGGTGATCGCAATAAAATACATTGATGTTTGCGTCTAGCAGTGAGTGCAGTGCAGGCAGGTTTTTCTCCATCGATACATCTAAAACGGTAACGGAAGAAACATCACCTTGCTTACCCGGCTCCATAGTTTGAGTAACAACTTGAGAGACCAACTTAATATCACGCTTAACACCAGTAATGAGCACGCTCTCTCTTGGCTCACTTAATCGCAGCTGTAACAACGCGATTATGCCATCTGCGTCTCCGTTGAATACGTCGTAGTGCATGTTGTTCCTCTTCCTATAGATTTAACCGTTTGCCAGAAACGCGCCAATTCGTTTGTGTGTTCGATAGTCTGTCATTATTTTAGTTATATTTCACAGATACTTAAGTCTATTTTGGAATGCCTTATTCTCATTAGATTGAAAAGATAAACACATTAATAATATTGTATGACTTATGTCACAGTAAAAGAATACGAAAAGATTATAAAATAAGCGCCTCCCACTTAATGATAAAGAGACGAATGAACACTACCACCACTCTTGTTTATGACACTTTGAAAAGCCTTGCTGCTCACGCTCCTGAGCAACATGCCGAGATTCGCCAGCGTTTATATGAGCAGTTGAGCCTGCCATTTAACAAGCAGCTCTCGTTATACGCTAATGTGCTTGGTCCTATCAGCTCAGGTAAGTTAGCGGGATGCGACAATATTGATAAAGCGGTTGAACTGGCACTGGATGTGCTGGAAGGCCGAAATAAGTAGTCCCCCCTTTAATACGTAATATAACGGCCCAGATCTTCCCCCAGATCGGGCCGTTTTTTTATTCTCGTCATTTATCTATTTGAATTGTATCCGCCCCATGAACCCACGGGGCGACTTGTCAGTGTTTGAAGTTCCAAGGCA